>CAZHPU010000153.1:0-4293 GCA_964534435.1 uncultured Lachnospiraceae bacterium
CTTTCCCGCGCGGATGAGAATATCAAGCGTGTTCGCGTAATATACCGATGCGAGGAAGTCCTTGTTCGATGCGCTGTCGGTGGTTTCTCTTCCGAGATCGAGTGCGCACCAGTCGCCGTAATGCCAGCAGCCCGTCCAGAGATATTCGTCATGCGTGTTCGCTTCGATATATTTTGCCCAGAGCTTCATCGATTCGTACTGCTTTTTGAGGATTTCGCGGTTTCCGTAGGTGAGATATACCTGCCACGGCAGAATTACCGCGACATCGCCCCATGCGCAGGATGATGCCTGATGTCCGAGCACGTTCGGAACGACGTGCGGTATGCCGCCGTCCTCGGTCTGATCGGCGATGAGATCGCCGAGCCATTTGTCGTAGAATTTTTCGCAGTCGAAGTTGTAGGATGCCGCACGGCAGAAAACTTCGGTGTCGCCCGTCCAGCCGAGACGTTCGTCACGCTGCGGACAGTCGGTCGGAATGTCGAGGAAGTTGCCGCGCTGTCCCCAGAATATGTTTGAGAAGAGGCGGTTGAGCATCGGATTCGAACATTCGATTCTGCCTGTGCGCTTTATGTTCGAGTGAACGGCGATTGCCTCGAAATCGGAGAGGTTTATCTCACTGGGGAACTCGTCGATGCGGATGCGGCGGAAGCCGTAGAATGTGTGGGTGGTCTTGTATTCCTGCTCGCCGTCGGCGCAGATATAGGTGAGTTCGGCTTTTGCCGAGCGGTAGTTTGCGGTGTATACATTGCCGTCGCGGTCGAGAATTTCGAAGAATTTCAGCTTGACTCTGTCGCCCTTATTCGCTTTTACTTTGAAACGGATATAGCCTGTGAGTTCCTGACCGAAGTCGATTACCTTTTCGCCGTTCGGGGTTACGAGATATTCTTTCGGGGAGATGACGACCTCTTCGGTAATCTTTTCGCCCTCCTGCGGGATAAAGCGGCCGTAGTCGAAATCTTCGAGAGTTTTTACCGCACCCTCTGCGGGCTCGTCCATAGCGGCGTCGTAAATTTCGCCGTCATAGATTTCGCAGAGGCGCAGGCGGCTCTCTTTGACAGTCCATTTTTCGTCGGTGACGATACGGTCTTCGTGTCCGTCGGCATATGTCAGCGTCAGAACCGCGATGAGCGCGTTTTCGTTCGGCAAATAGTTTCCGCGTCTGCCGCCCGACCATGCGAGTCTGCTGTGGAACCAGCCGTTCGCAACCGTTGCGGTCAGCTCGTTGTGATAGCCGATGAGAGAGGTGACGTCATAGCTCTGCACCTGAATGCGGCTGTCATAGCTTGTCCAGCCGGGAGCGAGCACGAAGTCGCCGATTCTTTTGCCGCCGAGATAGGCGTCGTAAACTCCGAGCGCCGATATTTCGAGAGTCGCTTTTACTGGAAGTTTCCTTAAATCGAAGCGGCGGATAAAGGTGTATGCGGGCTCACCCTGCTCTGCGGTCGATGTGATAAGTTTGGCGTTTTTGAAATCGTATGGCATAACTGTCCTCCGATAAATCCCGAAAATCGGGAGATTTTTTTCGTTTACCTTTTGATTATAACATACACCGAAAAAAAATCAAGCATTTGTTGAAAAAAAACAAAAGGTATATGTAAATTATTTTTCGCGTTGTGGAAACTGTCGCCGAAACAAAAAATCGGTCTCCCGCAGGGGAGACCGATTTTCATTGAATTTACCCGATTATACGCGGCCGAGAAGATATTTTGCGGCGTTCATGCCCGCGGCGCTTGCCGCCGAGCAGTCCTCCATACCCTCGAATTCGATTGAGACATAGCCGTCATAGCCCGATTTTTTGAGCGCTTCAATCGTATGCGGAATGTCGAGGTCGCCCTGCGAGACTATCGAGCCGCGGAGCATAAACTCGCCGTTTACCGACATAAACCACGGACCTCTGCCCGCGTAAAGTTCGGGTGCCGAAAAGCCGCCGTCGAGTCTGCGGATGTAGAAATCTTTGAGATGCACCATTTTTGCGATGCCGATGCATTTTTTGACGGCGACGAGCGGATCTTCCTCAACGCAGATGAAGTTGCCGCAGTCGAGCAGTATGCCGAAATTGTCGCTGCCGACGGCGTTGAAAAGTCTTATCATGCGGTCGGAGCCGTTGAAGAAAAATCCGTGATTTTCGACAAGGGTGTTGATGCCGAGCGTCTTTGCGTAATCGGTAATCTCGCGCGTGCATTCAGCGGCGGTCGGGAGCAGTTTTTCAAATACATTCGGAGCGTCGGACGCCGGCGGACACATAAACGTGATGTCGTGGCGGAGCGAGTGCATACCGAGTTTTGCCGCTGCCTCGACATGATGTTTAAGCCGCTCGACTTCGGCGGCGCGGCGGTTATCGTCGCCGCTGACAAGGTCTGCGCCTATCGCGTAGTTGGAAAGGGGAAGAGAAAGCTCGTCCGACAGCTCTCTTACCGATTTAATAAGCTCTTCGTTGAATTCGTGTTTCCCGTCATCGTAAAAAACGCAGTAGGATGACGGAACGATTTCGAAATGTTCCGCGCCCTGTTCTTTGGCGAATTTCATCGCGTCGAGAATTGTTTTTCTGCCCGCCGACAGATCGGCGTTAAGGCTGTAACTCGTAAGTCCGATTTTCATACGGTCTACCTTCCTTTTTTATGATTTATATTTGTATTTTTATTTACGGTATCTCTGTACAGATTATATCATATCCGCTTTTTTTTTCAAGTTTTTTTGAAATTATTCCGAAAAAATGTAAAATCTGCCGAGCGGTATAACGGCGTGCTTGACAATCTTTTCGCCGAATGTTATAATTATACCGATAAAGACGAAAAGGAGCATGGAAAATATGGGATATTTCGAAAGTGTTAAGAAAAATTTCGGATTCGGATGTATGCGCCTGCCGATGAAAGACGGAGAGGTCGATGCCGATGAGATGAAAAAGATGGTCGATCTTTTCATCGGGCGCGGATTCAACTATTTCGACACCGCGCACGGCTATCTCGGCGGAAAAAGCGAAACCGCTCTCCGCGAATGTCTGACATCGCGCTATCCGAGAGACGCCTATATTCTCACCGACAAGCTGACCGAGCCTTACTTTAAGAGCGAGGCCGACATCCGTCCCTTTTTCGAGAGCCAGCTGGAAGCGTGCGGAGTCGATTATTTCGATTTCTATCTCATGCACGCCCAGAATAAAGGAAATTTCGAGAAATTCAAGGCCTGCCGTGCCTATGAAACGGCGTTTGAGCTGAAAAAAGAGGGCAAGATACGCCATGTCGGTCTGTCGTTCCATGACAGAGCCGAGGTGCTTGACAACATTCTCACGACCTATCCCGATGTCGAGGTTGTGCAGATTCAGCTGAACTATGTCGATTTCGAGGATACCGCGATACAGTCGAGACTCTGCTACGAGGTCTGCCGCAGACACGGCAAGCCGGTCATCGTCATGGAGCCTGTCAAGGGCGGCACGCTCGCAAATCTTCCCGACAATGCGCGCGCGATTTTCGATGCGACGGGCGGCGGCAGTCCCGCAAGCTACGCGATACGTTTCGCGGCGGGGCTTGACGGCATTTTCATGGTGCTGTCGGGCATGAGCAATCTCGAACAGATGACCGACAATTTGTCGTATATGGCCGATTTCAAGCCGCTCGACAAAGAGGAAAGGGACGCGGTTTCGAAAGTCTGCGCGATTTTGAGGGCGCAGCATATGATTCCGTGTACCGCCTGCCGCTACTGCACAGACGGATGCCCGAAAAAGATTTCGATTCCCGATCTCTTCGCCTGCATGAACGCCAAACAGATTTATCACGACTGGAACGCCGACTATTATTACGAAGAAGTTTACACCAAAAACGGCGGCAAGGCATCCGACTGCATTAAATGCGGCAAATGCGAGCACAGCTGCCCGCAGCATCTGCCGATAAGAGAGCTTCTCGTTTCGGTCGCAAAAGAGTTCGAGAAAGAATAACCGCCGAAAACAATAAAGTCTGAAAGGAAAGAAAAAATGATTGACTCGATTCTCACAAGAAAAAATACAGACCTTAAAATGCGGATTACCGTCAAATCGGTTGTCTCGCTTGCCGTTATCATACTCGCCGTCGGTCTTCCTCAGCTCGTTCATATGGCGTTCGGAGCCGAAAGCGGCGTAAAACTTCTGCCGATGTATCTCCCCGTACTGCTCGGCGCCTGCCTGCTCGGCAGCCGTCTCGGCATGGCGGTCGGACTCGCATCTCCGATTATCGGCTTCGCGCTGACATCGATTGCGGGAAATCCGATGCCCGCCGCCGCGCGTCTGCCCTTTATGGCGGCAGAGCTTGTAATCATGGCGGCGGT
>CAZHPU010000154.1:0-4251 GCA_964534435.1 uncultured Lachnospiraceae bacterium
ACATCAACCGCACAACGGTTTGGCGTAATAAAATGAGATTACAAAAGAAATATCTACAAGCAACCCAAACACTTTAATATACAAAAGACGGAGAAATTGTAAAATCTCCATCTAATTTTATGCCTATATCAATTTTTCAAACAACCTATCGGGACAACCAACACTCCGTCATCACGTTTGTAGCCGTATTGCGTTCCGGTAATTACGACTTTCAAGCTTGGCATTCTAATAGGGCATTGAACTTCTGTTTTGTTGTGTTCCTGTATCAATCGTTCTATTTCTAAAAGGTGTTTTGCGCCGTTGTCGATTTCGCCTGCGCCGAGTTTTACTTCAATAAGCGCATATCTTCCGTCTTCCAAATGCAAAACACAATCAGCTTCAAGTCCGTATCTATCGTGGTAATAAGATACTTTTCCACCACTTGCCATAGAGTAAATTTTTAAGTCACGAATTACCAATGATTCGAACAAAAAGCCCAACGTTTTGAAATCGGTATTAAAATAATCTGGAGTAATACCGAGAGCGGCAACGGCAATTGACGGATCTATTAAGTTCCGCTTTGCAGAAGCGCGTATTGCTGCTTTTGAACGAATGGCAGGGCACCAAGCCTCAACATCCTCAATTATATACAATTTTTTAAGAGCATCTACGTAATCGCTAATTGTTTTGTCCGATACATCGTAGTTGCCGTTGACATCTGCCACAATAGTTTTTTTTTCGGCAAGAGTGCAAATGTTCCTTGCATAAGATTTTATAATCGCTTCAGCCCATGATGCATTGCGAGAGACTTTGTCAATGTTAGAAATATCTACATGGAAAGTTTGCCAAAACAAATCTTTTGCAATTTCAAGTTTTGCTTTTTTTGTTTCGTTTAAGAGACTTTTAGGCCAACCGCCTCTGCAAATTGCAAAAATCAAGTCATCGATAGTCAAACCGGACATACAACCTTCATTAAATGCATCAGGATTATCAAAAAGTTCTTTTATGGATACCATTCCGTTAGATTCTCCACTTTCAAACAAACTCATTGGATACATTTTAAGCGTTGAAATACGCAAAGTTCCGGTATGCGGAGTATCAACCGTCCTTGACGATGAACCTGTCAATAAATATAATCCGTTTTTCTGTTCGTCGTCTATTGATTTACGAATTGCTCCCCATATTTTAGGCGCATCTTGCCATTCGTCAAACAATCTCGGCTTTTCACCGATCAAAAGCTTCGACGGAGCATTGTTTGCTACAGCCAAATATTTATCTCTGTTGTCCTCGTCTTGAAATTCAATAACACTTTTTGCTTTTTGTTTTGCAGTAGTAGTTTTACCGCAACCTTTTGGACCGACAATCAACGTTGCTCCGAAAGATTCCATTTTTAAGTCAAGCAAATCATCTGCGATTCTTTTTTTGTAACTCATTTCAAACCTCGCTTCTTAATACAATGTAATTATATTCAAAAAAACTGCGGTTGTCAAGCCTACTTCTTATATTTGTCGTATTTTGTTTCCAATATTTGCGGTAAACAACTTCCACTTTTTGCGCTAAACCTTTTCTAATATTTGCGCATACGATAACCAATAAGCCAATTCCTTTGAATCTAAGCCATATTAACAGCTTTATATGCATTATTTTGTGAGGATTCAATAATCCCGCACATGTCTTTTAAGATATTGTCAGTTTTCTCAAACCTCACCATAAGGCTATTTTGATATCAGATTTCACAAGCTCTACAAATATACCACAAAAAACCGTAAAAATCAAACCATGTCTAGAGTTTGGCACTTTTCGTAAAAAATGGCAAAAACATACATAAATCTTATACCATCTTTCCTCATCCCCAACAATTTTTCCAAAACTTGCCTAAAAGTATTGAAAAAGTATAGCGACCTATGGTATACTAAATAAAAAATACGACTAAAGTCGTAATAACCTTGCCTTCCTCGAAATTTTTCGGGGGGGGGTAAGCATTTACCGTCTATAAGGATAGATCAAGGAAGCAAAACCTTGGTCTATTTTTTTGTAATCGGCTCATTATTAAAAGCCGTCCCCCCAAAACAAAAATTCTTCATAGGGAGAAAGAACATGAAAAGAAAATCAATTGTAACAATTCTTGCAGTCGTGTTGATGTTCGTCTTGTCGTTTACTGCTCTTGTCGCCTGCAACAAAGAAGATAAGCACGAGTTTGCCGCAGAATGGACAACAGACGAAACAAGCCATTGGCACGTTTGCACGGTTGAGGGCCACACTGACACGGACGAAAAAGCTGTCCACACCTTTGACGAGGGTGAAATTACAACCCCTGCGACCGAAAATGCGGAAGGTGTCAAAACATATACCTGCACCGTTTGCGGTTATACAAAGGCAGAAACCATTACAAAACTTGACCACACGCATACATTCGATACGAGCATTTGGAAAAACGATGCGACATGGCATTGGCATCCGGCAACTTGCAGTCACACAAACGAAAAGCAAGACTTGGAGGCTCATACATTCGGTGAATGGACCGAAAAAACACCTGCCGGCGTGCATACCGACAAAGTAGAGCATAGATTCTGCTCGGTTTGTAACTACGAAGAAACCAGAATTGTTGAATACACCGCAACGCATACTTATGCAACCGATTGGACGAAAGACGCAACGGGACATTGGCATGTAAGCACTTGTGAGCATGAAACACCCTTAAAGGCAGATTTTGCAAGCCATACATTTGGTGATTGGACAGTAAAAACACCTGCAAGTGATAATGCAGACGGAGTTGATCACAGATTGTGTTCGGTTTGTAATCATGAAGAAACAAGGATTGTAGAAGGCAGTGCAAACAAAATCTATACGATCAGTTTTGTATGTGGTAATGGGACTGTTTACAGAAATCTTCATTACGGCGAGAAAATTTCCGTTCCGACAGACACTCCAAAAAGTCCGGATAAAACCTACTCCTTCACATTTACCGGTTGGGATAAAGAAATTACGGCAACTTGCGTAGGTGATGCAATCTACACCGCACAATATAAGGCAACCTATATCGACTACACAGTCACATTTAAGGATGCAGACGGTTCGGTTATCTCCACAAAAAAAGATTATCACTATGGTGATACCGTAACCGTTCCCGAAGATCCTGCAAAAGCGTCAAACAACACTTATAAATATACGTTTAGCGGTTGGGGTAAAACAGTTTCGGCAACTTGTGACGGCAATGCGGAATATACGGCTACTTACAAAGAAGAATATATCGAATACACAATCAAGTTTGTAGACTGGAACGACACACTTCTTTCTACAAAAACTTATTGCTATGACCAAACAGTAACAATTCCCTCAACCACAAATCTAACAAGAGCCGATGACAAAATCTGCACCGGTTACACATTTGCGGGTTGGGACAAAGAGGTTACAACCGTCAAAGCAGACACAACCTACAAAGCAACCTACACGGGAACTTATATCGTCTACACAATCGAGTTTGTTGACGAAGACGGCACAACCATATTAAACGAAAAGACAGACTATCACTACGGCGACAAGGTTGTCGTGCCTACCGATCCGACAAAAGCAAGTGACGAGGACTATTCCTATCCGTTTACCGGCTGGACGCCTGCCGTTGCAGAAACCGTTGAAGGCAGTGCAACCTATACGGCAACCTACGGCAAAAACACAATCGAACATCTTTACACCGTTACATTCTTGGATTATGACGGAGCGGAAATTTCCAAAAAGGCAGATTACCATGTAGGCGATATTGTTACAGTTCCTGCAAATCCTACAAGAAATGCCGACAATACTTACACCTACACATTTAATGGCTGGGACAAAACCGTCGCAACAACGTGTAGCGGTGATGCAACTTATAAGGCAACCTACAAAGAGGCTTACATTAACTACACAATCAAGTTTGTAGATGAAGACGGGACAACCGTTCTTCTTACAAAGAACGATTATCATTATGGCGATACAGTTACAGTTCCCGAGAACCCGATAAAAGCAGAGGATGAAACTTACACTTATGTCTTCAAAGGTTGGGACAAAGAGGTTACAACCGTTGCAGAAAACACAACATACAAAGCAACCTACACGGCAAACAAGATCGATTACACAGTGGAATATACAATCACTTTTGTAAACGATGACGGCTCAACAATTACATCAAAAACATATCACTATAACGATACCGTTGACGCATCGGACATCACTCCAACAAAAGCGTCATCAGCACAATACAATTACACATTTAGCGGTTGGAGCCCTGCACTTTCA
>CAZHPU010000155.1:0-4235 GCA_964534435.1 uncultured Lachnospiraceae bacterium
AGTCAAGATAGATAAGTCCGAAGAGAGAGGAGAGAGGTGTGAAGAGCACAACCGCCATAAGAACTATCGACAGAAGAGCCGCTTTGTTGAGCATCTTGTTCGAGAACACACCGATTTTGAAGAGCGAATGCTCGCTTCTCATATTGTATGCCTGAACAATCTGCGAGAGCGCGAGTACCATGAACGCAAGCGTCTGTCCGCCTTCGACTCCCGCAAAATGTCTGCCGATTACATATGCCGCAATCGAGAGACCGCCGAACAAAAATCCCTGAAGAATTGTTCTGAGTCCGAATCCGTGGGCGAATATTCCCTCGTTTTTGGGCTTCGGCTTGCCGATCATAACGTCTTTCTCGACAGCTTCCATGCCGAGCGCAATCGCGGGCATACCGTCTGTCACGAGGTTGATCCAAAGAAGCTGCATCGAGAGCAGCGGCGATTCATGCCAGAGTACCATTGCGAAAAATACGGTGAGAACCTCGCCTATGTTTGTGCCGAGCAGGAATCCGATAACCTTCTTTATGTTCGCGAAAATTCCTCTTCCTTCACGGACCGCATCGACTATCGTCGCGAAGTTGTCGTCGGTAAGTGTCATGTCGGCGGCGCCTTTGGCTACATCGGTACCCGTTATGCCCATCGCACAGCCGATGTCGGCCGCTTTGAGCGCGGGAGCATCGTTTACGCCGTCGCCCGTCATTGCGACAACCTGATTCTTTCTCTGCCATGCGCGTACGATTCTGATTTTGTTTTCGGGAGAAACTCTCGCGTAAACCGATATTTTTTCGATTGATGCGTCAAGCTCCGAATCGTTCATCGCGTCAAGCTGTGCGCCGGTAATCGCCATGTCGCCCTCTTCGAGTATTCCGAGCTCTCTTGCGATTGCGGATGCCGTGATAACATGGTCGCCCGTAATCATAACAGGCTTAATGCCTGCCTTGCGGCAGATTTCGACAGCCGATTTGGCTTCGGGACGCGGCGGATCGATCATGCCGACAAGTCCCATAAATGTAAGATTGTTTTCGATTTCTTCGGATACCAGCGTATCGGGAATACTGTCAAGCTCTCTGTATCCGATTGCGAGAACACGAAGCGCCGACTCGCTCATCTCTTCGCAGAATTTTCCGGCAGCCGCCGCATTTCCCGCGGTGCATCTTGTCAGCATGACATCGTATGCGCCCTTGACGATAACGATTTTTTTGCCGTCAATTTCGCAGATAACGCTCATCAGCTTGCGGTCGGAGTCGAACGGAATCGTTCCGATACGCGGATATTTTTCGTTCAGCGCCGCCTTGTCCATACCTGCGTTGTGAGCCGCGAGTACAATCGCGGTTTCGGTCGGATCGCCGATATGACGGACGCCGCTTTCTTCGAATACGACCGTGCCGTCACTGCAGAGTGTGCCGTACATCAGAAGCTTGTCGGTTGCTTCTTTATTTTCGGCGGATATGCCGCAGAGACCGTCCTCTTCGGTATATGCTTTGACAAGAGTCATTCTGTTCTGAGTAAGCGTACCCGTTTTATCCGAGCAGATTACCGATGCCGAGCCGAGAGTTTCGACTGCGGGGAGTCTGCGGATGATTGCATTCTTTTTGACAAGCCGCTGAACTCCGATTGCGAGAACGATTGTAACGATTGCGGGAAGTCCTTCGGGAATCGCCGATACCGCAAGCGAGACCGCCGTCATGAAAATATCGATTACTTCTATTCCGTTTGCAAGACCGATAACAAAGATGACCGCGCAGGCAACAAGCGCAACAAATCCGAGATATTTGCCCATTGCGGCAAGTTTGAGCTGCAGGGGAGTCTGTCCGTCATCCGCAGATTCGAGCAGACCTGCGATTTTGCCCATTTCGGTGTTCATACCGGTTGCCGTTACAACGGCAACACCGCTTCCGTAGCTTATCGCACAGCCCGAGAAAACCATGTTTGTTCTGTCTCCGAGAGGGGCGGATTCCGCGACTTCTGCGCGGGCGTCTTTTTCACTCGGTACAGATTCGCCGGTAAGTGCCGATTCTTCGGATTTGAGCCCCGCGGAACTTATAAGTCTGGCGTCTGCGGGGACAAAATCACCCGCTTCGAGCTTGATTATGTCGCCGGGCAGCAGATCGGCGGCGTCTATTATGCTTTCGACTCCGCCGCGTATAACACGGGCGTGCGGCGCAGACAGATTTTTAAGCGCTTCAAGCGCTTTTTCGGCTTTGCTTTCCTGAAGCATACCGATTATTGCGTTCACTATTACGATTACGAGAATCAGTATCGGCTCAACAAAGCCTTCCGCATCGCCTTCGGCACAGGCAACGGCAAAAGAGACAATCGCCGCCGCAATGAGTATGAGAATCATTACGTCTTTGAACTGATCGATGAATCTGGCGACGAGAGATTTCTTCTTTTTCTCGCGCAGACGGTTCGGCCCGTATTTCGCACGCAGCTCTTCGAGCTTCGCCGGATCCAGCCCGTTTTCTTTGCTTGTCGACAAAGAGGCGAGCAGTTCGTCAATCGGACTTGTGTGAGGAGTCATTTTATTCATTCCTTTCGATTTCAGCGGATTATATCCGTTAACTTATCTCAGCGGTTTCAATCGCGTTTTCATATTGTAGCATACTATCTATCAAATTGCAATACCTTTTCAAACATTTTTTTGAATTTTTCACACAATCATATGATTGTATAGAAAACACACACCCGACAGCGGTGTGTGTTTTCTTCATATTATTATAATGTAAGCCGATCGGCTTTCGAATCAGACGTTTTCGGTGTCGGTCGGAGCTCTGTATCGGCCGCTTGTGAAAAGTTCGTACGCGTGGTCTATGCACGAGTACAGTTTTTCGTTGTATGGGTCGTCATATGGCGCGAAGAGATAGGCTTCATCGCAGATGTCCGGCCCCTCGCATTTTTCATTGCCGAAATATTCGAGCGCGCATCGGTCGATATCGGAGGCGTAGCTTCCGTCGATAAAGTTGTAATATGCTTTCGTAAACTCTTTTCCCGCTTCCGACAGAAACGAGAAGAGCAGAACTCCGTCAAGCTCTTCAATGAAAAAGTCGCGGAATGCGAAAAAATCATCGGCAGAAGGCATATCGGGGTGATTTTCGATAAAATCCTCTGAGAGCATACCGTGTTTTGCGCACCAGCAGAAATAGAGCGCGATATGATTCGCGGCGTTTTTTTCGTCGGTGTTTAGCTCTTTGTCGTATATCTTCGGCAGATGTGTAATCACAGCGTCAACCGCATCGGTGTAGTTGATTTCGGATGACGGACCGCAGACGGGAGGACGGTTCGGTACAATCGTCGGCGGCATAAAGCGGACAAGATTCATAATCGGCAGTATTCCGTGTTCGTTTTTGAAATCGAGTTCCTCTTTGTAAATCGGAATCAGCTGATAAAAATTCACATCATCGCCGCAGGGAAGTGTGCAGGCAGTGTACTCGTTCCCGTCGGGACAGTATCTCGGCATTGAGAGCAGCATACCGCAAAGCTCGCTTTCCGAATAGAGAGGTTCGGTGTTGTCGGTGGAATATCCCCATCCGAGCCATGTGTCGTAATAGGCGGGAATGCGCGCCGTCATTCTGAGTATGTGAAAGGGCCAGAACGAATTATTGTCGCGCCCGTCGACGTCCCAGTCGGCGGGAAGCATTACCGTAAGCTCGAAACGGTCGATTTTTTTGTCTTTCAGCGATTTCGGCACCCTCATTTTGTATGCGCCGGCGCCTATCGTCGACAGAACATAATATTTTCTGTGCTTTTCGGGCGGTATAATCGCAATGTCGACCACCGCGTAGGGAGAGATGAATTCGTGCTGTATTTTTTCGATTTTGCCGAAACACTTTTCAATGTGTGAAATGACCGTCTCGCGTTCGGCTTCGCTGTATTGTGCGTTCGGAAACGGCGGCTGATATCTGCGGACACTGCTCATATCTGTTGAGCTCCTTTTAAGTTTCAGGCGGCTGCGGTCTGTTCGGTCGGATAGGATGTGGAAGCCTTTTCAAATTCTTTTTCGAAATCGGCTACCGTTTTGCTGCTGAATTTGATGTGGTTTTTCAGACGTTCGTCTGTCATTTCCGAAATAAGGCAGGCGGTGTAGCATCTTACGCCGTCCTCGTTATAATAGCAGTCGACCATTGTGCCGACCATATTGTAGTCTTTTATGCGGACGCCGTTCTCGTCGCTGATAAGCGTAATCGTCGCAAGACCGCCGACATTGGGTGCGAAGTCGTTCTGGTTGTGTACGAAATTGCCGA
>CAZHPU010000156.1:0-4214 GCA_964534435.1 uncultured Lachnospiraceae bacterium
GTGGAAAGACGGTGGGCAATCACGAAGCAGGTGCGGCCTTTCATCAGCTTCAGCATGGCGTCCTGAATGAGCTTTTCGGTCTGTGTATCCACATTGGATGTGGCCTCATCCAGAATCAGCATGGACGAATCCATCAGCATGGCGCGGGCAATGGTGATAAGCTGCTTTTGCCCTTTCGATATGCTTGTGCCCGATGCGATTATCTGCGTCGCATAATTATCGGGCATTGACACAATCATGTCGTGAATGTGAGCCGCGCGGGCGGCCGAAATGACCTCTTCCCGCGTTGCACCCGGACGGCCGTAGGCAATGTTGTCGTAAATCGTTCCGTCAAACAGCCATGTGTCCTGCAATACCATTGTATATTTGGAACGCAGACTGTCCCGCTTGATTTCGCGGATGTCTCTTCCGTCAAGCAGAATAGCTCCCGAGGATACATCATAGAAACGCATCAGCAGATTGATGAGTGTGGTTTTTCCGCAGCCCGTCTCGCCCACAATGGCAATGACAGAACCGGGCTTCGCCTCGAAATTTATGTGATGCAGTACCTCCTTACCCTCAATATATCCGAAAGATACATCCCGCACTTGTATGTATCCCTTGCACGGAGACGCATCCGAAGCATTCGGAGCGTCCGGCTCTTCGGGCGGAATATCGCAGAGTGTCAGCACCCGTTCGGCGGCGGCAAGAGCCGACTGTATTTCGCTGAGAATGTTGGCAAATTCGTTAATCGGGCCCGAAAACTTGCGGCTGTAAAGGACGAATGAACCGATGCTTCCGAGCGAAATATTACCCGCCATGTACATCAGCGAGCCGAAAATACTCACAAGAGCGAGCGAAACATTGTTGATAAGGTTTACGGTCGGACCGGTAACACTGGCGGTGTAATCGGCCTTCCAGTTGGCATCTACCGCGTTGTCGTTTTTTTCGGAAAAGCGATTGTGAAATTCTTTTTCCCGATGATAGGCGCGTACGGTTTTCATACCCGATATCGTCTCTTCGACAAATCCGTTCAGCTCACCGAGTTTGCGTGAACGATCACGAAAAAGCGGACGCACTTTTTTTGCGCGGATACGCGTGAAACAGATTGAAACGGGAATGGTAAAGACGAAAATCAGCAGAAGCTTCGGCGAAATCGAAATCATCATCGCAAAAGAGCCGACGACAGTTATTGCGCTGGACAGCATCTGCACCAGATCGGTGGAGAGCGAACTGCCCACGGTGTCCACATCGTATGAAAGTACCGAGATAACATCACCCGTCTGGTGTGTATCGAAGAAACTTACGGGAAGCACGGTCAGACGGTTAAACAAATCGGTACGCATCTGCTTTGTTATTCTGCGTGAAACCGAAATCATCAGATACGAAAGACCTAAACTCATCAGCGAAGACAGCAGGGAAATAATCAGCATGCAGTTGACATAATAGGCAACCATCGGAATGTCAACATCGTTCGGTTTGATGGCGTCAATGGCATAACCCGAAAGCTTCGGGCTGAGAAGCGCGAGCAGATTGCCGATAACCGAAACGATAACCGCAAGCATAATCAGCATGCGGTAGCGGCTCAGATAACGCCACAGACGGCGCAGAACATGGATTGAACGCCCTTTCGGCTTGTCGAAAGACATATTGCCTGCGGGCTGACCTGCACGATTGGCCATTTCAGATCATCTCCTTTCGGCTTGCATCGGCGCCGTCACCGAGCTGAAGATTGCAAAGCGAACGGTAGAGCGGACAGCTTTCACGGAGTTCTCCGTGCCTGCCGTAACCCGCAATCCGACCTTTGTCCAGTACCAGAATATGATCCGCCGCCATTACGGCGGATACCCGCTGAGCAACCAGAATTGTGGTGATTCCCGCATATTTTTCGCGAATGGAACGGCGAAGGGCAAGATCGGTCTTGAAATCGAGCGCACTTGAACAGTCATCGAGCAGAAGCAGACGGGGATTTCCCGCCAGCGCTCGCGAAATCAGCACCCGCTGCTGCTGACCGCCCGACAGATTACGCCCGCGGACGTGCAGGGCAAAATCAAGCTCCTCTTCGTTTTGACGGATGAAATTTGCCTGCGCACTGTCGGCGGCGGCGAGCAGAGCATCGTCGTCAATTTCACGCCCGAATCGGATATTTTCCCTCAGACTGTCGGCCATGAGAAAATCATTCTGAAAAACAATGCCGACATCTTTTCGAAGCTCTTCGGCCGTCATCGAGGCGATGTTTCTTCCGCCGAGGCGTATTTCTCCCTCGTCGGGATCGTACTGACGCAGAATAAGAGAGAGTATCGTGCTTTTGCCCGCACCGGTAGGACCGATGATTCCCAGCGTTTCACCCTCTTTCACCGAAAATGAAATGTCTCGGAGATCGGGATAACATTTGTTGTATGAGAAGGTAACATGATCGAAAACCAGATAAGCGTCTTCCTTTACGGGATCGCTTTCTTTGATTTTCAAATCCGATTCCATGGTCATAATCTCTTTGATTCGTTTGGCACTTGCCTGACCTTTTGAGTACATCATGAACATACGGGATACCGCAAGGAGCGCATTGAGAATAATGGTAAAATAACTCATGAATGCGATAATTTTGCCCGGTTGGGAAAGCCCCGCCGAAACACGTGCTGCACCCACAAAAATTACCATGGCAAGACCGATGTTCAGCAGCAGACTGACCAGCGGACTTACCGCGGCCATAACCGCGGAAGCGCGGAGCTGACTTTTTGCCAGCGATTCGTTTACCTCATCAAAGCGGTCACGCTCATAAGATGTGCGGGACAGCGCACGAATCACACGCGCACCTGCCATATTTTCCCGAATCTTGCGCACCATGCCGTCCTCGCACTGTTGAACCTGCGTGTAAAGCGGCAGACTCCGCTTCGAGGCAATAATGACGACTAACGCCAGCAGCGGCAGAGTGCATGCCATAACCAGCGTAAGAACCGGTTCAAGACAGGCGGCAACGCTCAAACCTCCGATGAGCAGAATGGGAGCGCGTACACCGAGACGCTGCATTCGGTCAACCATCTGATGCACGTTGTAGGTGTCGCTGGTCAGACGGGATACCATTGACGAATCGGTGAGCCTGTCCCGCTGACTTGCGGAGAGACTCTCGATTTTGTCGAATAAATCGCGGCGCAATTTTCGCGTCAGCTCACGGCTGATGCCCGTTGACAGACGGTTTGCGGTGCAGTTGCCGAGCCAGGCAAGCACGGCGCAGAAAAGCATCGCAATGCCCATAATCCATACGCTGCGCATATCGCCTGCGGGAGCATATTCGTCAAGAATAATCGACAGCATACTCGGCAGAAACAGCTCTATAACCGTGCCGCCGATTTTAATCAGCATCTGCCAAAATAAGCGCCCGTAATAAGGTTTCAGGTATGTTCGGATGAGGTGCATCCCGCATCATCTCCCTTCGCATAGGATT
Organism: uncultured Lachnospiraceae bacterium; assembly: GCA_964534435.1. Classification (GTDB taxonomy): domain Bacteria; phylum Bacillota; class Clostridia; order Oscillospirales; family CAG-272; genus CAKSQF01. Next base: position 3,422 of record CAZHPU010000156.1, read on the forward strand.
TTGCGCGTGATGCGACACGCTCCATAAGCCGATTCAGAACCTCACGCTCCTCATCGGTAAAATCCAGAAGCAGATACTGCCGCCACTCCCGAAGCATATCATAAAGACGGTCTTTCACGGCATTCGCCTTTTCGGTCGGATAAACCAGCATCGAACGCCGATCGTTCGGATCGGTCTCTCGCCTTATGAAACCCTGCGCTTCCAGCGCCGACAGCTGACGTGTAACACTCGATTTGTTGACGCACAGAAAATCGGCAAGCTCCTCCTGAGAAATGCCGGGCCTTTTGTACAGCGGCAGAAGATACTGACTTTGACAGCCGTTGAGACCGAGGTCGGCGAGCCGACGGTCGCGGTACATCATGCCGCAGCGGTAGGTTACGTTTATTTGCCTTGTTAACGTGGGCATATAATATTCACTCCTTTTAATCGTTGCATACGCAACTATTATAGCTCTGCCGTGCGGTTATGTCAAGATAAAATGAGATTTTTGTTTTCAACTTGATATTTCGGACTTTGTGTGGTAGAATAACATATATGAAGAACGATACACCGATTTATTTGGGAAAGAGGACACGGATATGGAAAAATTCTGCCACGGGACAAACGGAAACTGGATAAAACTGCCCGAAAATCCGCTTCTCGGCGGTGATTTGGGAACCTGCTTCGATATTTCGATGTTAAAAGAGAATCAAAAAATACTCATGTATTTTTCATGGCGGGATAAGGCGTCGATTGCTCTGACCGAAAGTGCCGACGGCATCCGTTGGTCAAATCCGAAAATTTGCATCGCACC
>CAZHPU010000157.1:0-4187 GCA_964534435.1 uncultured Lachnospiraceae bacterium
AGCCCCGCGGATGCGATAACGGCGGCGATTGCGCAGAATGCGCAGATTTTCAGAACAGTCGCTTTTGCGTTCGATTCGGACTCTTCTCCGTTTTTGCCGCCTGCTTTTTCAGATTCGCCCGCAGGCGTTTTCGATGTTTGAGCGGCGTTTGCCGTATCGGCGCCCGTACCGTCGGGAGCCGAAGTCATTTCGCCCGCCGATGTGTATGCCTCTCCTTCTGACAGCTTTTTGGGACTGTCGACCGTCGGGGAAAGAGTCGCGATTACCGGATCGTGCGACGGTGCGACAGTTGTTACCGTCGTGACTACGGTGGTCAGCGCCGTTGTCAATGCGGGCTCGGTTTGCGCTCCCGTACCAATGCCCGATGTTACGGGCTCATCGCCGGTTGACGGAAGCTCGGTGCCGCCCGATGTCACGGGCAAAGCGCTGTCCGATGTCACATCCGTGTCCGCAGCCGTGTTTACGGTGACGGCTTTTGTATCGGCTGCGGTTTCGGTCGTCGGCGTTTCGGCAGACCTTCCGTCTGCGGTCTCGGAGGCGGCAAAAACATACAGCGAGCCTGCGGCCGCCGAAAATATCGAGAGACAGAGAACCAGGCAGAATATGCGGGAAAGCCCCGCGCATAATTTATCTTTCATAGTTTGTAACCGTTCGCTTTCGGATTGTCCGACTTTCGCGCCGCAAAATACTGCGTCACGAAAGCCTTCTTGCTTGATTCATTATATCACACATCTCCCGAAAATCGACAATTTTTTTGTTAACATTGATTTTTTTGATAAATTTTACCGTTTGAACAATTCGAAAAACCGATTTTGTGCAGACTGCACTATTGAAAAATGCTTTTTTTATGATAAAATAAGCTCATACGAAAGGACTGATGAAGATGGCAAAAATCAAATGGGACGCGGGCGCTCTGCTTGCGCCGCTGCCCTGCGTTCTCGTCACGAGCAAATTCGGCGACGAAAAAGACGTGATGACGGCGGCATGGACGGGAATTGTCAATACAAAACCCTCAAAGACCTATATTTCGGTAAGAAAAAGCCGTTATACATATGATCTTATAAAAAAGAGCGGCGTGTTCGCGCTTAACCTGACAACCGAAAATCTCGCTTTCGCGACCGATTTCTGCGGAGTGAGGTCGGGACGGGATATCGATAAATTCGAGAGATGTTCGCTTAAAACGTGCCCCGCGTCAGAAATAGACGTTCCGCTGATTGCCGAATCGCCCGTTTCGATTGAATGCAGGGTGTGCTCGGTAACCGAACTCGGAAGCCATGATATGATATGTGCCGATATAGTCGCCGTCGATGTCAATGAGGAGCTTGTCGATAAAGAGGGCAGACTTATGCTCGAACGTGCGGGGCTTATAGCCTATGTTCACGGACAGTATTTTTCGCTCGGTAAAAAAATCGGCAAATTCGGCTGGTCGGTCGAAAAGAAACCGAAAAAAGGCGGAAATAGCCGCCCTCAAAGCTCTGTTCATAAAAAGTTAACAAATAAAAAGCCGAAATCTATTGAAAAATGAGCCTTTTACGGCTATAATAGCAAATACGGCTTGGAGAAATACTCAAGTGGTGAAGAGGCGCCCCTGCTAAGGGTGTAGGTCGGGCAACCGGCGCGAGAGTTCAAATCTCTCTTTCTCCGCCAGAAATTCCGCTGTGACTGCGTTGTCACAGCGGAATTTTTGTTTGCTTTTATGCTGACAAAATCATCCGACCGTGCGAACGGTCGGATGATTTTGTCTTTATTATTCAAGCGATGTGAGAACGCCCAAAAAGAGCGGAAGTCCCGTATTGTTGTCGATTATGGCGAATACGAAAGGTCTGTCAAGCGTAACCGTATACGAATTCGTAGGCGAGGAGCAGGTTGCTTTCATACCGACTTCGGTTACCGCACCCGCGCGCGTGCCGACAGAATCAAGCGAAATATATGTCTTGTGAATGACGTTTCCGATAGACAGATTGCCGTTTTCGTATTTTCCGAGATTCGAAAAATCGGCGGTATTTACGTCAAACGCGTCTTTCATACCGAGCTCTTCGAGTATTTCGCTCAAACTGCCGCTGTATTCAAACGAAAACTTCGGAACGGTTGCGGTAACATCGGCATATTCGGCGTTTTTCAGCGCCAATATCAGGCTTTCTCCGGTGAGCGACGATATAAAATCGGACATTTCGACACCCTCATTGGGAAGCAGCGCCATAAAGCTGTAATTTCCGCCGCTGTACTGCTTGGTGAATCCGACGCCGTTTTCGACTTTCAGATATTTGTGTTCACTCGAACTCATCATGGAGGCGGACTGCGCATTTCCGTTAATGTCGGTAAAAGTGCCTTCTCTTATCACGTCCTCGTCGTAGCCGACCGCCCATTCGGCATCGAAGCAGATGGCGTTGATGAGAAACATAACCGCCGACGGATCTATTTCGTCAATGATTTTTTCTATCATTCGGTCGGTATTGTCACTCACCCGGCTGTTTATATCATTGACCGTTTCGGAGTCGAAATCGGACAGATATGCCTCGGCACCGTAATAATCGGCGTTTTTCTGCAGAAAATCTCGGCTTACCTTGAATTTGCCGTCTTTCTTTATCCAGATTGAGTTTGCGATGTTCAGCTTGAACTTTTCTCCCGACGGAAGATTTTTCAGGTATCCGTAAAGATATTCGTTGAGCTCGTCTGTCGCAAGACCGGCGAGTACCGATTCCATCTGCGCTTTCGTTTCTCCGCCTGCTCCGTTTTCTGTCATCGCGAGGGCGAGCATGACCGAGAGCGGCGAAATAAGGCAGTTTTCCTTGCCGTTTGCGCATTTTTCGAAAAGACCAGCCGCAAAGTCGGCGGCGCCGCTTATGAATTTGTCATCTGCGGCTTTTTCGACTCCGCCCGACGATTCGATTCCCGCCATCATATTTTCGGATTTCACGTCAACATAAATCTTTTCTTCGGACGAGGGTGCGGCTGTGGTGTCTTTCGGCTCTATCGTGTGATTTGTGCATCCCGCGAGCGGTTCAAGCAGCATCAGCGCGGATAAAAGCGCGGCGATTTTCGATTTAAGACCTGTTTTTCTCATTTTATGCACCGTTCCTTTCTTCGATTCGAAAATCATTTTCGGATTTTCGGTGGGGGATAAGATTTTGTTCTTCTACCTGTAAAGACGGATGAAAATCGAAAATGTGACATAATTTTTCAAAAATATTTTTTACAGCCGATAAAACGGTCAGCGGCTTTTCAGTGTGTCGCGGATAATAAGCAACGTACCCGCCGTCATCAGCAGGAGCGCCGCAAAATAGCGTATGCCGAGCGATTCTTTCAGAAAAACCGCCGAAATCAATGTGCCGACGAAAGGTGCCGCGGCATAGAACGCGCTTGTTTTTGCCGCGCCTAGCTCATACTGTGCCATCACGTAGAAAGAGATGCTCAGTCCGTAGGCGACAAAACCGAGAATCAGCGCAAACATCATGTAAATCGCCGACGGCAGACGCTCCCCGACCGCAAACCCAATAATCAGTGAGCAGAATCCCGAGCAAAGACCTTTAACCATGACGATTTCATACGCGTTTTTGCCGGATATTTTTCTTGTGCAGTTGTTTTCGATTCCCCAGCAGACGGCGGCGGCAAGCACAAGCAGCGAGCCCCACGAAAAATCAAAAGCCGAGATGTTCTCGAGTGAGAGCAGCATGCTCGACAGAGTTACAAGCCCGATTCCGCCCCAAAGCAGTGCCGATATTTTCTCACCGAAAAAAACGAGCGCGATAATCGATGTCGCGACGATTTCGAAATTGTTCAGCAGGGATGCGTTTGCCGCGGCGGTGATTTTCAGCCCGAACATCAGAAGCACGGGCGCCGCAATATCGAGAACGACCATTGCGGCGGTATATGGCAAATCTGCGGACGACAGCTTTTCATCCGCATCTATTTTATTCCTTTTCGACAGATATATAACCGATGTTCCGACTCCCGCCCCGATATAGAGCAGCCCCGCAAGCACGGTCGGCCCGATGTGCGAGAGCAGAATTTTCGAGCAGGGCATATTTATCGCATAGAAGACCGCCGCAAGAAGAGCAAATACGGAGGCGGCAGCTTTTTTGTTTTTCATATACGGCGAGACCTTTCCTTTTTTTACAGTATAGCACGGAAAAACACAAACTTCAAGCACATCATTAAACTATATCACACAATCAAAAGATTGTAAA
>CAZHPU010000158.1:0-1553 GCA_964534435.1 uncultured Lachnospiraceae bacterium
ATGTGCCGATTGATTTGCCCATTGCGCGGTAGAAGGTGTATGCCATGCCGCCGCCGATGATGAGGGTGTCGCACTTGTCAAGCAGATTTTCGATAACTCCGATTTTGTCGGATACCTTCGCGCCGCCGAGAATTGCGACGAAAGGACGCTTCGGATCGGCGAGGGCGTTGCCCATAACCGTGATTTCCTTCTGAATGAGGTAGCCGCATACGGCGGGGAGATAGTCGGCAACGCCGGCTGTCGATGCGTGAGCGCGGTGAGCGGTTCCGAACGCGTCGTTTACATAGATGTCTGCCATCGATGCGAGCTCTTTCGCGAATGCGGGATCGTTCTTTTCCTCTTCCTCATGGAAGCGGACATTCTCGAGCATGAGAATCTGACCGGGTTTCAGTGCTGCGGCTTTTGCCTTGGCATCGGGGCCGATTACGTCTTTCGCCATAATAACCTCTTTGCCGGTAAGCTCGGAGATGCGCTTTGCAACCGGAGCGAGAGAAAGCTTTGTTACGTCTTTCTTTGCCTTTTCGAGGGCTGCGGCGGTAGCCGCTTCCTGCTCGGATTCGGGAAGAGCCGCAATCTTCTTGATTTCTTTCTTGTCAAGCTTGAGCTTTTCGTTGAAAATATTGTGAGGACGGCCCATGTGTGAGCAGAGGATAACCGCTGCGCCGTGGTCTGCCAGATAGTTGATTGTGGGGAGTGCGCCGACGATTCTCTTGTCGTCTGTGATTACGCCGTCTTTCATCGGGACGTTGAAATCGCATCTTGCAAGCACTTTCTTGCCCGAGACGTCAATGTCTTCGATTGTTTTCTTGTTGTACATAGACATAAAACATTCACCTCATATGAAATTGTAATTTATTTTTTACGTCACTAATATTAGCATATCGGGCGTAAAATATCAATAGTTTTTATGAAAAAAAAGCAAAAAAGTTGCGATTTCTTCAAAAATTCGTGCCGATTTCAAAGCGGGAGCAGAGCGGTCGCCGCGTAGCCCGCAGCGAGTCCGAAAACAAGAACCGCCGCCGTGATTTTTATGTTTTCGGCAAGATTTTTGTTTTCCTTGTAAAGCACCATAAATCCGAGTCCCGCGTTGACCGAAAGTCCCGCGATGACCGCGCCGAAGGTCAGCCCGTCAAGCAGATAAAGCTCGGTCAGCACAACCGATGACGCGCAGTTCGGGATAAGTCCGACAAGCACCGAAAAGAGCGGCTGCATCCATTTGCTTTTTGAAAGAAAGGCTGTTATGTTATCTTCTCCGACGGCGGCGATTACAACGCCCATTATGATATTTACGGCAAGCACGTAGAGAAAAATTTTCAGGCAGTGGACAAGCGGATGCTTCCAGTCGAATTTTTCGCCGCCCTCGATTTCGTGGCTGCAGCAGCCGACCGAGGCGTGATGTTCGCCGTGCGCTCCCTCGTTGTGCGGATGCTCGTGCGAGTTTTCGTGCGATTTGCTCTTTTTGATAAAGAGCATCGAGAGATAGCCCGCGGCTATACCGAGAACCAGCTTTGCGCCGACAAGCAGCAGAAGGTCGGATATTCTGTCGGGGCGGG
>CAZHPU010000158.1:1563-4183 GCA_964534435.1 uncultured Lachnospiraceae bacterium
GAGCAGAATCGGCACAGCCTCATCCGATGTCGCGATATAGACGGCGACAAGCGCGCCGACCGACAGCGAGCCTTTGGCGAAGAGGTCGGTGGCGGCTACCGAAAATCCGCACTGCGGAATCGAGCCGAAGAGCGCGCCGATTATCGGCGAAAATCTGCCGCAGAGCAGCGGCGAGCTTTCAAGATGGGCATATTTTTTGTATTCCACCCATTCGATGAGAAAGTAGACCGGCAGAAGCACAGGCAGAATGAGTGCCGAATCGCGGAGCGCGTCGGGCAGACATTCGGATACGAGTTTTATAAATGTCATAAGGATTTTTCCTTCCGAAAAGACAGGTTGCAGGCGGACATATTACCGCATTATGCCCTGTTATTATATCATATTCCGCCGCCCGTGTCAACAGAAAAGGCGGACGCTTATACTTGATTTGTTCATAAATCGGCGGTATAATCAAAAATGAAGAGATTTTTGCGAAAAAATCAAAATTTTGCGAAAGCCGCGGAAGGATGGCAGGCAATGGACCGACAGACCGAACAAACCGAGAAAAAAGAGAAAAAGCCGCTTTGGAAGAGGATTCTGAAAGTCGCGGCGGTCATACTCATTGTAATCGCGGTTCTCATCGCGGGGCTTGCCGCCTTTCTGTTCGGAGTTTTCAGCCACTATTACGGCAAGATGAACTATGTTCCGCTCGAATCGACAGACGAGATTATCTACACGATTCCCGACGAAACCGATTTCCCCGATACCGATGCGATTGTGACAACCGATTCGCCCGTCACATCGGGCGCTCCGATAACCGGCGATATTCCCGACACGGGCGGACAGACGGTTACAACGGCGCCGACAACATCGGCAAAACCGAAAACGACGGCCGAAAGTCCGTATGTTCCGCCGAAATCGGATGTTATAGAGTTCGGCAGTCACATCAAAAACATACTGCTCATCGGCACCGATGTCGCCTCGATAACCGCGCGCGGCCGCTCCGACTCGATGATACTCGTTTCGATTAACGAAAAGACCGGGCAGATTGTCATGACATCCTTTATGCGCGACATCTATCTGCACATACCCGTAATCAACACGTACAACCGCATAAACGCGTCCTACGCGTCGGGCGGCGTATCGCTGCTCGTCAAGACAATCGAGGAAAACTTCAAAATCAAAATCGATCAGTATATGCGGATAAACTTCGAGGGATTTTCGAATGTGGTCGACTATATGGGCGGCATCGATGTCACCCTCACGCAGGGCGAGATCGACTATCTGGGTCTGCCGTCGGATACCGTTCCCGGAGTTGTACATCTGAACGGCAAGCAGGCAATCATATACTGCCGCTGTCGATATGTGTCAAAAGACGGTGAGGCGGGCGATTTCGCAAGGACAAGACGGCAGAGAGAAACGATGTCGCTGCTTTTCGAGAAGCTCAAGGGAATGAGCATTGCCGAAATCGACGGCATTCTCGAAGAATTTCTGCCGCAGGTGGTCACCAATATCGAAAAATCCGAGATGCTCGCGATGCTGGCAAAGGCGCCGACCTATCTCGGCTACGAGCTGAAATCATACCGCATACCTGTTGACGGAAGCTGGAAATACGCGACCGTGCGCAAAATGTCGGTGCTTCGGGTCGATTTCGACAAGAACATCGACGCGCTTGAAAAGATCATCAACGGCAATTACGACGGCTGAACCGACAAAACGGATGAAAAACGCGTGAAAATCGGCAAAATTCGGCAAAAAGGAGAAAAATATGTATATTGATTTCACATACATTGTGCTTGTGCTGCCTGCGGTGATATTCGCGCTCATCGCCTCGGCAAAAGTAAACAGCACGTTCAAAAAATACAGCAGTCAGCTTGTTCGCGGCTATACCGCGGCAGAGGTTGCCGCGCGTATTCTCAGGGAGAACAATCTTTCGCATATCCGAATCGAGCGTGTTTCGGGAAATCTGACCGACCATTACGATCCGACCGACGGGGTAATCCGTCTGTCCGACAGCGTTTATTCGTCATCGTCGACGGCGGCAATCGGAGTCGCGGCGCACGAATGCGGACACGCCATACAGCACGCCGAAGGCTATCTGCCGCTCCGCATACGTTCGGCGATAATCCCCGCGACCAATTTCGGCTCGAAAATCGCAATGCCGCTTATCATCATCGGATGCGCGCTTTCCTCTCTCGGCGAGATTTTCGCGATAATCGCCTACATCGGTGTCCTCTGCTTCGGACTCAGCACTCTTTTTCAGCTTGTCACCCTGCCGACCGAATTCAACGCGAGCGCGCGTGCGCTCCGCACAATCGAAAATTTCGGCATAATGGATTCGGAACAGTTAAGAGGCGCGAAAAAAGTTCTGCGCGCCGCCGCAATGACCTATGTCGCGGCTCTCGCGGTATCGCTCACACAGCTTCTGCGGCTGCTCATCATCGTTGCCCGCAGCAGCGGCAGCAACAGACGCAGATAAGATAGGGTAATATTAAGGCGGCTGCCGTCGGGCGGCCGTCTTATTTTATCATAAAAAGATTATGTTGATTTTTCGGCATATATGTGGTAGAATGAATCATAAAGACAGAGAAAGGTCGGTGCCGTTATGAGTGAACATCAAAATGTCAAAAATGAGGGCGGA
>CAZHPU010000159.1:0-1001 GCA_964534435.1 uncultured Lachnospiraceae bacterium
ATATAGATTCATTAATCAACTTACAACTAATCACTTGAAAAAAACAAAAATATATGATAAAATAGATTCATAAAACATCTCCCGATCAATCCGCCATACAATATGCAAAGATTGATCGGGCTTTTTTGCCCCTGCGGCGCATCGGGCGTTTCGCAATATAATTCATATAACAAAACATATTTTTGTAAAGCGGGGAACTTGATTATGGACAGCATCGATCTTAAAATTCTTAATTGTCTCAAGAAAAACGCGCGTGAAAAGGCATCTGCAATCGGAGAGGAAATAAACCTCTCGGTATCGGCTGTGACCGAGCGCATAAAGCGTATGGAAACATCCGGACTTATCCGTCAGTACACTCTTATCATAGACCAGAAAAAAATCGGCAATGACGTTTCGGCGATAATGGAGGTTGCGATGGAGCATCCGCGTTACGGCGATGCTTTTCTCGAGATGATTGATAAAATTCCGAATGTTATTTCCTGTTTCTGCGTTACGGGTGATTTCGACTACATTCTTCATATCGTGACCGACTCTACCGACGGGCTCGATGACATCTACGGAAAAATCCGCTCGTTTGACGGAGTATCGCTTACCAAAACCCATATTATTCTGAAAAAATACAAGAACGAGCATACGGTTATTCCGACCGAATGCTGAAAAAAGACGTAAAAACAGGCAGCCGCTTTCGGCTGCCTGTTTTGTTTGTATATTCGGTTGTTACTGTTTTTCGTCGATACGGGCGTAGAGAATCGGTACTTCGTCCAGCGTAAAGCTTTCGGGAAGGGTTGTCGGCTCGTATTTCAGACTTTCCATCGGAAGAATCTTCGAAAGACGGGTTGCGCCGTCGGGTATCACCGGTGCGAAGATGTTCGCCATATTCGCCATAAGATAGAGGCAGGTTGCGGTTACATTCCAGAATGCGGTGAGATCCTCCTCTTTCGCGAGAACCCACGGCTTCTGCTCGTCGTAATACTTGTTCGAATAAGAGATGAGCGAAACCA
>CAZHPU010000159.1:1011-4155 GCA_964534435.1 uncultured Lachnospiraceae bacterium
ACCATATCTTCGGGTGCCGATCTCAGTTCGCCCGCCTCGATTTTGTCGCCGATTGTCTTGTAAAGACCGGTTACATAATCGACTACTGCGGGGTCAACCGTTCCTTTTTCGATTTTGCCGCCGAACTTCTTCTTTATGAACGAGAGGTTGCGGTTTACGAAATTGCCGAGACCGCCCGCAAGGAATTTGTTATAGGTCAGAATCATATCCGAAATCGAGAAGTTGACATCTCTGCGTTCGGGGTTGAAGAGCATCGTATAGAAACGAACGCAGTCGGACGGATAGTTTTCGGCGAGTTCGTGAACCGAAATCATATTGCCCTTTGATTTTGACATTTTGTCATCGTTTACATTCACATATTCGGATGATACGATATGGGTGGGCAGGCAGTATCCCTTGCCCATTGCCATAAGCAGGGCGGGAAAGATAACAGTGTGGAAGGGGATGTTGTCCTTGCCGTGGACATAATAGTTGTTGAGATTTCCGTCGTCTTTCATGTATTCGTCGAAATCTATGCCTCTCTGCTCGGCAACCCATTTGCCGGTGGTCATATATCCGAGCACGGCTTCAAACCATACATAAATGCGTTTCGAATCGTATCCGGGAACGGGAACTTCAATTCCCCAGTCGAGATCGCGTGTCGCGGCTCTGTCGGGAAGTCCCTGAGTCAGATATTTTTTCGTTTCGTTGACGGCGTTAAGACGCCAGTTCGGCGACATCTCGGCGACAAAATCCTCTATCGGCTTTTGAAATTTCGAGAGTGCGAACATAAGATGCTTGTTTGTGCGTGTCGATGTGGGAGTTCCGCATGTACGGCATCTTTTTTCGGTAAGTGCCGTCGAATCGAATGACGCCATGCAGAATTCGCACTGATCTCCGCGTGTGATTTTGCCGCATACCGGACATTTGCCTTCTATTTCGCGGTCGGATACGAATTTTCCGCATTTTTCGCAGTAATCCTGCTCTTCGGTTTTTTCGTAAAGATAGCCGTTCTTGTCGATAAGACGGAAAATATCCTGAACGCCTTTCTTGTGATAGTCGGTGAATGTCGCGGTGTATTTGTCATACGAGAAATCGAGAGCGTTGAAATCTCTCACGAATTCCTCATGATAATGCTCGGCAATCGATGCGGGAGATACTCCCTCGCGTTTCGCACGCTCGGTAATCGGAGTTCCGTGTGAGTCGGTACCCGAAACGTAAATCACATCATAGCCTTTAAGTCTGCCGTATCTCGCAATAACATCGCCCGGAAGCAGAGCCGCAAGATGTCCGACGTGCAGACTGTTGTTCGCATACGGCCACGCGCCTCCGATAAAATATCTTTTTTTCATTATTATGAATGTTCCTTTCTTTTGATGCTTTTGCCGCTTTCGGTTTATCGGGATAAAACCGAAGCCCGAAAAAAAGTTTTCGGACTTGTAAAACCGCCGCCATGCCGCATAGAAGCATCTTTTCGGATTTTAATGCGGCAATAATCCGTAAAAGCTTACCGCCGTTTTCTTTACCTTACAGTATAACACATAAATTTGCTTTTTTCAATGATTTTTTGCCTTTTCCCGACTTTTTGAGTGATTTTTATCATTTTATCACAATTTCGAAAGCTCTTATATCGGGTTTCAGATTGAAATTTATGAGATAGCAGTTTTTGCCGCCGTGCGGCTCGACTGTAATTTCGACATCGCAGATGTCTTTGTCGAATGTGACCGTCGCCTCATCGATTTTCACGCATCCGTCGAGAAGTTCGGGCTCGAAGAGAGTTACCAGCCGTTCGGAAATTACTCCGCCGCCGTTGTAAACGAAAGAATCGGTCATTGTAACGCCGTCATCGGTAAAATCGAATGAGCGGCGGATCGAGCGAAGCCCGTCTGCCTTGTACGCATCGGCAAAATCAAACGAAAATATGCCGTTTTCGTATTTTGTACCGACCGCTTTGGCGTCTTTTGAAAAATACTGATATGTTCCGCCGATTATCGGGACATTGTGTCCTCTTGACGAACATTCGAGTATGCCGTATCTCGTATCTGCGGCGAAATATTGTCGGGTGTATGTTCCGCGCCCGAGATCCGCGATAATCTGATGACCGTTTTTCGCGAAAATGAATGTTCCGACATCGTTGTGATTGTGCATTTCGGCGTTGCATCCGCCTTTTGCCGCAAAACCGTAATTTGCGGTTCTCTTTACAAACCATTCGGACTGCGGGGCATAATATTCGGCGGCGATATTGTCGTCTGCGGGATGATTGTATATGTCCTCGTCAAACCAAAGCGCCGAGCGCAGATGCAGACAGAATCTTCCGCAGCCGTCATAGTTGTACGAATATGACGGAGAGTAGACGACGACATCGTCGGGGTAGAGCTTTTTCAAATAATGGACGAGTCCGAGATGATATGTAAGCTCACGGTTACCGTCGGCGAAACTTACGCAGGCTTTTCCCGACAGAAACATTTTCTGAATAAATGTCGCTACCGTGCGTACCTTCGGCAGTTTGAAATAATCGACTCTGCCGCCCGTGAATCTTTTAATGAGATCGGCATATACCGTGAAGAAGCCGAATCCGTAATGCCAATATCCGCATCCTTCCATGCACATGCCGTCGTCATTGAAGCCTGTGAGATAGTTGTCGATTGAAGATGTGAAGCGCGGCAGCAGACTTTCCACTGCTTCGGGATGCATATGCATAACCGCACCCGCGACCGAGCCCATGCAGACCGCAGTCCAGTTCGTGTTTTTGTTTTCCCATCCGCCGTAGTCGCCCTTGAATGTCGTAAACGGAATGATTATTCTTCTGTCAATCTCAACTCTGATGCGGTCGCGTATCAGCGGTTCGAGTCTGTTTCCGAGAAGCGTGTATATCTCGCTCAGCGTAAATCCCGTCTCGGCTGCGAACAGATCGATGTGACAGTTGTCGTTTATGTCGCGGTTCGGCTGATGCGCGGGCAGACACCAGGTGTATTCGTCGCATATCGCGTAGATTTCGTCCATCAGCCTTACAATATATTTTTCTTCTTCGGGGTATATAAGCGCGAGAAGCGCGGAGCAGTTGAGAGCCTGACGGCGGGTGAAATATGCCGATTCGTAAATTGAGCGGTTGCCGTTTGCGACAAACAGACGGAAATCGCTGTATTTCAGCGAGTATATCGGTAT
>CAZHPU010000160.1:0-4147 GCA_964534435.1 uncultured Lachnospiraceae bacterium
AGCGGGTGGTTGTCTGTTTCGGACGTCCCGTCCTCAACCGGCTAAAGCCATAATACAAAACCGACAACCACCCGCTGTGCGGGTGGTTGTCGGTTTATAATATTCAGTTAAAGTATCGGTATTCCGGCATCGGCGGCTTCTTTTCTCATATTTTCGGGCCAAATCGAGAACTGGACTTCACCGATATGTGCCTTTTCGAGTATCAGCATACAGATTCTCGACTGTCCGATTCCGCCTCCCACGGTAAGAGGATATTTATCCTCAAGTATGGCTTTATGATACGGGAAGCGTTCACGGTCGCGGGCATCGGCAATTTCAAGCTGTGCTTTGAGTGATTTTGCGTCAACTCTGATTCCCATCGACGAAATCTCGAATGCGGAAGAGAGTGTACTGTTCCACACGAGAATATCGCCGTTGAGCGACCAGTCATCATAGTCGGGCGCGCGTCCGTCATGTTTCTTTCCGCTCTTCAAAACTCCGCCTATCTGTGTCAGCAGTACCGTTTTGTATTTCTTACAGATTGCGTTTTCGCGCTCTTTTGGAGTTTTACTCGGGTACATATCCTCAAGTTCCTGAGTTGTGATGCAGAAAACATCCTCGCATATCGTGTCGGTCAGGCAGGGATAGCGTGCGTTAATAAGTCTTTTCGTATAGGCGAGCGTCTTTACGACTTCACGTGCGACAGATGCGAGATAGTCAAGGCTTCTCTGTTCACGCGTAATGACTTTTTCCCAGTCCCACTGATCGACAAAAATCGAGTGGGTATTATCGACATCGTCATCACGTCTTATCGCGTTCATGTCGGTATAGATGCCCTCGCCGGGACGGTATCCGAAATTATTAAGCGTCATCCTCTTCCATTTGGCGAGCGACTGAACCACTTCGCCGACGCCGTCGATTTCTTTCATGGTGAAATGCACCTTGCGCTCAACGCCGTTAAGGTCATCGTTTATACCGCTTTCCTTCGTGACGATTATCGGAGCGGTTACGCGGTCAAGATTCAGTGCTTTGCCGAGCTCAAGCTGAAAAGTGTCTTTAATGAGTTTAATGGCTTTTTGGGTATCGCGCGGCGAAATCTTGCTTTCGTAGTTTTCGGGGATGTAGAGCTTTTTCATTTTTCTGCCCTTCCTTTCTTTTTTCGTTAAAAAATAAAATATATAAAATGCCGCGGTGCCGCCTCATTGGCAGCACCGCTGCTTTTGACCGTTATATTGGGAAACTAAATCGTTCCGCCTTTTTTCCAGAAAAATCTTGATTTTTTATACTGTACGACAAATTCCTGCGATTCATGGAAGCCTTTGGTATTCGGCACTCCGTTCGCCGGTGCGTAGAAATAAAGTATCGGATGCTTTACGGCATATCCGCCTTCATCGAAAATAAATTTAACGGCGCGCTTTACTTCTTCCGATGTTCCTTTTGTAATGCTTCCCGCATACTTGAATCCGGTGCGGAGTTCGGCTATCGAATCGAATCCCTCATAAAGCATCGCGTCTCTCATACACTGAGCGACAAGGCAGATTCCGATGAATCCCTGATTGCCCGCTTCTCCGTAGATAAGACATTCGAGAAGTTCACGGTCTTCGCCGGTTACACTTACCTTTCCGCCGTTATATGTTTCGTACGGATCGTCTATATCGAGAAGTCCGCCCTGACTCTGTATTTCCGAAGGAGATACGACATCGGGATCATACGGGAAAACCGATTCGGTTGTTACTGCGGTTGTTGTCGGAGTGACCGTTTCCGATGTCTGCGGCAATGTGGTTACGGCTGCCGCCGTTGTGGTTGTGACAGATGTTACGGGTTCGGTTACGGGAGCCGCCGCCGTGGTCTTTGCCGTTGTGGTTGCCGCCTTTGTCGTTGTCACCGACTCTGTCTGTTTTTTCGCGGTAGTGGTCTTCTGAGTTGTTGTTGTCACCTTTTTTGTCCGTGCGGTTGTCGTTGTCGCGGGCTTTTCGGTTTCGGTAATCGGAGAAGCCGTCTGAGCCGATGTAACGGTTGCCGTAATCTCATCTGTCACGGGCAGGACATTCTCGGTGACTGCGGTATCGACCGTAACCGCTTCGGTGGTATTCTGCGTTGCGGCGGTCGACGGTGAATCGTAAACTTTTATTCTGTCACTCTGATATCTGTTTCCCGTCCATTCTCCGACCTCATCCTGTTCGGATGTGAAAAGAGGTGAAATCGTTACCGGATGATCGTTTGCCGACGGCAGATCGGTATCCGCCTGCGTGTCGGAAGCGTTGTCGGAAATATTCGAAGTTTTGGCGGGATACGGGACGGGCTTTGATCCGTCCTTGGCCTCATAAACCAGATTTCCCACGGTGCAGAAAGTAATCGCACCGCAAAGAAGAACGGCATATGCTGCCCTGATTTTGAAAATCATTGTAAATCTGCGCTTTCGCTTTTTACGATTGCGAAAGATTCCTTTCGTTGTTTTTTCGGAAAGCCCTCGCAGAACAAGTCGCAACATCCGTGCCGCAAAAACTCACCGACAATCAATTTTCGGTAATACTACGGGTGAGTATATCACAAAAAAAGTCATCAGTCAAGACTTTTTTTGTATTTGTCGGTCCGAATCGGCACTTACTTGAAATTTATTGACATTTTCCTTCTTATTTGTGCTCTTTTTCAGCTTTTTTCTGTATTCGCCGGGAGTACATCCGCAGGCGTCCCCGAAGCAGTCGTAAAAAGTATGGGTACTTCCGAATCCCGACATTTCGGCAATACGCTCCGCCGAAATACCGGTGGTCGAAATCAGGTGTATCGCATATTTGACTCTCATATTGTTAAGGTATCGGCAGAATCCCATTCCTATCGCCTCGTTGAAAACTCTCGACAGGTAGTCTTTATTATATCCGAGATCGGCGGCTATCTGCTCCACGGAAATATCCTCGGTAAAATGTTCGTCCATGCAGGCGAGCATTTCACGCACCACCGCCGACGATCCGCCTCTTCTGAATTCTCTTTCGGTAAGTCCGAGAAATTCAATCGCTCTGCCGAGAATAAGATAGGCATAGCCTTTAATGAGAAGCTGATTGCCCGATCCGGACACATTTTCGAGTCTGTCGATGAGCCGTCCTATATTCGTTTTCCCTTTTATCAGGAAAGGACGGCTGAATGTTTTGTTCCTGAATGCAGAGACAAAATCGGGTATTTTTCTTACCGGAATCGAAACAACCTTTACAACGGCCTGTCTCGGCGTGCCGACCATATGCGGCTCGAATCTGCCGACCGCGGCAATATCGCCCGCCGAAAGAGCGGCGCTCATATCTCCGACCGTGACCTCGATTGTTCCGCTTTTCACAAGCAGCAGCTCTATTTCGGGATGAAAATGTATATCCGCGCTCGGATTTACCAGTGTTCTCACCGTAAACTGTTCTTCCGGATTTGTCGGGAAATCGTTTTGAATCTCCATTGTTATACCCCTGCCCTTTCGGCAAATTTGAAAATCCGCTTTATCGAATGATTCGGCGTTACGCTTATTCCGTATGAAACACGAAATATCGGCTCGACAAGTCAATCAAGAATTGCGCCTCGTTTGTTGAAAAAAACAGAACATTTTTTTTCAATGTTAGGTAAGTTATTTGCATTGACATTCTATCATAATGCGGTTAAAATGTCAATAACTTTTGGGATAACTTCTTCTTCAAAATGACAGAGGTGAACTTATATGCTGCCTTTATGTACACCTGACGAGCAGGCGCTTGCGCGTCTTGCCAAAGAAAACATTCCCGTGGATTCGATTACCGCCGCGCTCTATGTCGACCTGCGGCTTGACGGCAGTTTCGGCAAATGCTGGCTTTTTCTGAGCAACGAAAAAAACAGTCTTTACAGATACTGCGAATATGACGATTCCTTTGAAAGATGGGATCTTGACAGGCTTTCCGAGCCTTACATGGACAACTATTCGACATCATGCAGGCTTCTCGTTCATCTTACCGAAGAGCCGTTCGCACATGATCTTACCAAAGAAGAGTCGGAGGCTGTTGCCGCGAAGGCGCCCACCATTTGCATATGCGGCTGTACGAACGCCTGCAAAAAATACATGGTCGCTTTCCTGCAGATTTGGGAGCGCACTTTCAAGGGTTAAGAACTTCACGATGACGATCCGCTTTTCGAGCAGTTCAACGCCCGCTGTCCGAAATGC
>CAZHPU010000161.1:0-4132 GCA_964534435.1 uncultured Lachnospiraceae bacterium
CGCGGGCATTGACGGACGCGGCGGCATGAGCGCGGTTTTTGACGGATTGCCGTCCGCGAGACCCGTTACCCGACTAAAACTTAAAGATGTGCGCACGTTCGAAAGCGGAGCCGTCCTGATTCGCTATAACCTGAAATAAAAAAACGGAGGTTTTACCATGAAATTTGAAAATCGCGAAGAATTCGAAAAAAACAATATGTTCGGAATCGGCGCGCCGAATACCGCCTACGCAAAATATTTTGTCGGGAATTCCTATCTTAATCCGCTTACCGATCCGAACGGCGGACTTTTTGCCGCAAATGTGACTTTTGAACCGGGTTGCCGCAATAATTATCATATTCACCGCGCATCAAAAGGAGGCGGACAGCTTCTTATCTGTACGGCGGGAGAAGGCTGGTATGTTGAGGAAGGGAAGAAAGCGGTCGATTTGCATGAGGGAAGCGTTGTTATGATTCCCGCAAATGTCAAACATTGGCACGGAGCGAAAAAAGACAGCTGGTTTTCCCATATTGCCGTTGAAGTCCCGGGTGAAAACACAAAAAACGAATGGTGTGAACCTGTGTCCGATGAGGAATACAACAAATTAAGCGAATATGATGCCGCAAATGCCCCCGATAAAATCACTCAGACGGCGGGCAGAAATTCACTCGGGAAGTTTGCCCCCGAATTTGCGCATTTTAACGATGATGTTCTTTTCGGAGAAAACTGGAATAACGGCGATATCGATCTGAAAACAAGGAGTATCATCACGGTGGTTGCTCTGCTGTCGGAGGGAATTACCGATTCCTCTCTGAAATATCACCTTCTGAACGCGAAAAATCACGGTGTGACACAGAAAGAAATCGCCGCAATCATCACGCATACCGCTTTCTATGCGGGCTGGCCGAAAGCGTGGGCGGCATTCAATCTTGCGAAAGAAGTCTGGAATGAAGAATAATATATCGGCTCGGAACCCGAAGGACGGGTGCCGAGCCGATTTTCTCGGGAGAACACGGCCGCATAAGTTTTACAGCCGTTATTGAATTTTACTGTCCCGTATGATATAATATTCTCGTAATAATTCTGTATCGGCTGTTTGTTTTTCGGAAGAGAACGCATAATAACGCATAATGAAATAAGGAGCAGACTTGAAAATGAGTAAAACCGAGTTTAAGAATATCCGCCATCATGTTGATTTCTGCGTTGTGGGCGGCGGACTCGCCGGTCTTACCGCGGCGGTGGCGGCGGCAAGACACGGCGCAAAAGTCGCACTCGTTCAGGAACGTCCGATGCTCGGAGGAAACGCGTCAAGCGAAATCCGTATGTGGGTGTGCGGCGCGCAGGGAAAGAATATGACCGAAACCGGAATAATCGAAGAGCTGATGCTCGAAAATTATTACCGTAATCCCGACAAAAACTACTCTGTCTGGGACGGGATTATGTACGAGCTCGTACACAAAGAAAAAAATATCGAACTTTTTCTGAACTGCTCGGTAAATTCCTGTAAGGTCGACCGAAACCGCATCATAAGCGTCACCGGCTGGCAGATGACCACCGAAGAATATCATACATTCGAGGCCGATCTTTTTGCCGACTGTTCGGGCGACAGCGTGCTCGCACCGATAAGCGGAGCCGAATTCAAAATAGGGCGAGAGACCGAAAAAGAATACGGCGAAAGCATCGGAAAAAATATAATGACGGGCGACAGAAAAACGATGGGAATGAGCTGTATGATACAGGCCCGCGAGGAGGGAAGACCGAGCACATTCATACCTCCGTCTTTTGCAAAGCATTTTACCGCGGCCGATTTGCCCCACCGCATACCGAATCTGTCAACGGCATATGAAAATTTCTGGTATCTTGAACTCGGCGGAGACGGCGACTCGATTGCCGATACAGAAAAAGTACGTGATGAACTTTTGGCGACCGCATACGGCCTGTGGGATTTCGTGAAAAACGATCCGACTCAAAAAGAAAAAAATAAGAACTGGCGGCTTGAATGGATAGGCATACTGCCGGGCAAACGCGAAAGCCGCCGCTATGTCGGCGACTATACGCTCACCCAGAGGGATATCGAAGCCGAGGGCCGATTTGATGATATTGTCGCATACGGCGGCTGGCCGATGGATGACCACGATCCGAGAGGATTTCATAATACCGACAGCCCCAACGTGAACTATCCCGCACCGTCGCCATACGGCATACCCTACCGCTGTCTCTATTCGAAAAATATCGAAAACCTCTTTTGCGCGGGACGAAATATTTCGGTAAGTCACCGGGCACTGTCATCCACACGCGTTATGGGTACCTGCTCACTGCTCGGACAGGCGGTAGGCACGGCCGCGGCAATCGCCGTAAAATATCGGCTTACTCCGCACGGCGTATATGAAAACAAACTTTCTCTGCTGAAACAGACACTTATGGACGATGACTCGTACCTGCCGTTTATGACGCGCGAGATTCCGATGCTTTCACGTAGCGCATCCCTTGGCGGATGCGAAAACGCCGATGCCCTCCGCGACGGTTTTGACCGCCCGATAGGAGAGAACGATCACGGCTGCCGCATGGAGAAAAACACATGCATAGAATACCGCTTTGACGCCCCGTCCGAAATACACGGAGCGAGAATAATCTGGGACAGCGACCTTAACCGCAGTGACCAGCCCGAAATTATGGGCGGCCGCTTTGACCATAATATGATGTGCAATAAGCCTATGTTTTTCGAGGATTTTCATGTTCCGGGCTGTATGGTGCGTTCTTACCGTCTGGAAGGCGTGAGTGAAGAGGGAGACTGCCGAATTATCTACTCGACATCGAACAATTATCTGCGGCTCAATAAGATTTCTCTGTCGGGAAGATATGCCGCCGTTCGCCTGATCCCCGAAGAAACATGGAACAGCCCCGATGTTCATATCTTTTCTTTCGAAGTGTATTGAGAGCCGATGCTCAAAATATCGGTATGGCTTCGCAAAATAATAAGAGCGCCGTCTGTTCGGACGGCGCTCTTTTGCGTATACGGCAGAATTGTGAGTTTTGCTTTAATTCGTCGAATCCGCATTGACGCTGTATTTTTCGGGATTTTTGCGGAATTCACCGGGCAGTACACCCACTGCGCGGCGGAAGGATTCGCCGAAATAGCTGCCCGAACAGTAGCAGAGCGAACTTGCTATGTCGGCAATGCTGTCCTGCGTGCTTATGAGAAGCACCTTCGCTTTTTCGATTCTCACCGAATCGATATACCGCGTTATGCTCGTGCCGGTTTCCGATTTGAATTTTCGGGACAGATAGTACGGCGTGTATCCGAACTGGTCGGCAAGAACTCCCGCGTTAATCGGATCACCCATGTGAGTCTGAATATAATCGCGGCACTCCCGTACAACGGGCGAATATTTCCCGTCCGCCTTCGCGTCTTTTACACGTCGGATAAAATCAATGTACATGGCGTGCGAGAGTGAACTGAGCTCCGAAATGGTTTTCGCCTCAATCATGTTTTGAATATACGTGTCGCCGACCGAATGCGCAATATCGGGGGATAACCCGCCTTTTATTGCCTCTCTCGCGCAGAGTGAGGCAAATACGATAACCGAAATCTGCGCCTGCCCAATCGGATTTTCGGATTTTATCTGTACTCCCGTGCTGAGCGAAGCCGATTTTTCCAACGCTTTCGTAAAATCCATGTTTCCTTCGCGGACATTGTAAAGAAGCTCCTGCTCGGCCATGTAAGTGAAATATCTGTTTCTTTTCTGCACGCCCTGACCGCTTTTCACCGCAGACTGCTTCGCCGTTTGATAAACTATTTCGCTCACCTGCATCTTTCGCCCGGTAAGTGCAAGCCCGAGCATTAAAATATAGTGCTGAAACATCTGCATCGGGACAATCGGGAGAGACAGAAAATACTCGCGGAAATCCTGCTTTTTTTCAAGATTCGGATAGATTTTGTATAAGGTTTCATCGATTGCCGAAATCGATACGACAGTGTTCAGTACGGGGCCGATAATGTGTACACGGCGGGATTCGCCCTCGCCGATTCCCACGGCCCCCCAAAGAAGACCGAGCCCCGAGCTCAGAAAAAGAGGAGTATCCGCGGCATTTTCGACAGCATATTTCAGACATCCCGACTTTTCGAGAAGCTCGTCGGCGAGTTTCGATGACG
>CAZHPU010000162.1:0-4115 GCA_964534435.1 uncultured Lachnospiraceae bacterium
CCTCTTCGGCAAGGTCGTTCATCTCTCCGATGTCCGAACGCCAGTGAGGAGCGGTAACAATGCCGTCTTTTACGGTAAATCCGAGGTTTACGAGAATATCGGTCATATATTCTTCCGAAAGGTCGACGCCGAGGAATTTATTGATTCTGTCCGAGTTCAGCGGCAGACTTACGGGTTTTTTCGGATCGGGGTAGACATCTACCGCGCCGCTGACGACTTCACCCGCGCCGAGCAGTGTAACAAGCTCGCAGGCACGGTCGAGCGCGTCCATGCAGTTGTCGCTGTCAAGTCCCTTTTCGTAGCGTGCCGATGATTCGGTACGCATGCCCTGCGATTTCGCGGTTATACGTATCGACGCGCCGTTGAAGCATGCCGATTCGAATACGACTGCGGCGGTGCTGTCTTTGATTTCCGAATTTTCGCCGCCCATGACTCCCGCAAGCGCAACCGCTTTCTTTTCATCGGCGATTACGAGGTCGCGTGCGCAGAGGGTGTGGTCTTTGCTGTCAAGAGATTTGAACACTTCTCCGTCGGCGGCACGGCGGACGATGATATGCGAGCCGTCGAGCATCGCGTAGTCGAAGGCGTGCATAGGCTGACCGTATTCGAGCATTACGTAATTTGTGATATCGACGATGTTGTTTATCGGGCGGACTCCCGATGCCGAAAGGCGCATACGCATCCAGAGCGGAGAGGGCGCGATTTTTACATTGCGGATAACGCGCGCGCAGTATCTTGTGCAGAGATCGGGCGCATCGTCCTCGACGGTCAGGTAGTCGCCGATATTTCCGCCCGCTTCGGTAACTTTCGGAGTCGGGATATTGCAGGGCAGATTGAACGAAACGGCGGTCTCTCTCGCGAGTCCGATGACCGAAAGGCAGTCGGGACGGTTCGGGGTGATTTCGAATTCGACGACATCGTCGCGCAGTTTCAGCACATCGACGATATTGTCGCCCGGTTTGCAGTCCTCGTTCAGAATGAGGATGCCGTTTTCAACCGCGTAGGGAACTTCGTGCAGGGTAAGCCCGAGCTCGCCTATCGAGCAGAGCATACCGTTCGATTCGACACCGCGCAGTTTGCCCGCCTTGATATTTACGCCGTTCGGCAGTTTCGCGGGTGCGACGGCGGCGGGAACGAGCGCGCCCTCGAAAACATTCTGCGCGCCGGTTACTATCTGTACGGGCTCGTCTTTTCCGACATCGACGCTGCATATTACCATATGGTCCGAGTCGGGATGCGGAACGATTGTCTTTATCCTGCCGACAACGACATTCTGTATATCGGCGCCTTTTTCCTCGAATGACTCGACTTTCGAGCCTGTGTCGGTCATTCTGTCGCAGTAGTCTTTTATTGAAATGGACTGTGTGCCGACAAAATCACGCAGCCAGTTTATGGAAAGATTCATTTTATTTACAGCTCCTTACATCAGAATTGTCCGAGGAAACGAAGATCGTTCTCGTAGAGATTGCGCATATCGTCAATCGAGTATTTAATCATGACGATTCTCTCGATGCCGAGTCCGAACGCGAATCCCGAATAGATTTCGGGATCGATGTCGCATCCGCGCAGAACGTTCGGATGCACCATGCCTGCGCCGAGAATCTCAATCCAGCCCTCGTTCTTGCAGACACGGCAGCCCTTGCCGCCGCAGACGAAGCAGGATACGTCGACTTCGGCAGACGGCTCGGTGAACGGGAAGTGGTGCGGGCGGAAACGTATTTTTGTGTTCTCGCCGAACATTTCAACGGCGAATGTTTCGAGCATTCCTTTAAGATCGGACATCGTGATGCCCTTGTCGACGACAAGACCTTCGAGCTGATGGAACATCGGCGAGTGTGTCGCGTCGACCTCATCGGCACGGTAAACTCGACCGGGCGAGATGATGCGGATAGGCGGGCGCTGATTTTCCATGACGCGCACCTGAACCGGCGAGGTCTGCGAGCGCAGAAGCACCTTGTCGTTGATATAGAATGTATCCTGCGTGTCGCGCGCGGGGTGGTTTTCGGGAATGTTCAGCTTCTGGAAGTTGTAGACATCGTATTCGACTTCGGGCCCTTCGGCAATCTCGAATCCCATCGAGCGGAAAATATCGCAGAGCTCGCCCTCTGCCTGATCGAGAGGATGGCGTTTGCCTATCTGAATCTTCTTTCCGGGAACGGTTACGTCAACCGCCTCCGCTTCGAGTTTCGCTTCGAGTTTTGCCGCCTCGACCGCTTTTCTTCTGTCGGCGATATCCTGCTCGATTGCCGAGCGGACATCATTGGCGAGCTGTCCGATTTTCGGACGCTCTTCGGGTGAAAGACTGCCCATTGTGCGCAGGACGGCAGTCAGCGCTCCTTTTTTGCCGAGAAATTCGACGCGCACCGATTCGAGCTCGTCGTCCCCTTTTATCGAGGCGAGTCTGGCTTCGGCATCGGCCTTGATTTTCAAAAGTGTTTCTCTGATTTCCATTTGAATTTCGATTATCCTTTCACTGCAAAATATGCAAAATTTGCTTTTTTTCGGTGAATATCCGCAAAAAACAAAAAATCACCCTGTCAAAACAGGGTGAAGCTCGCTTCACGGTACCACCTGATCCGTCCCGCCGAAGCGGAACCTCTTTGCCTGTAACGGGGCGTCCGGACAGAGCTACTCGAAATCTTTGACTCTGTCTGCTGCGCGGAGAAAGGCGCTGCCGCATCCCGAGCCGCTTTCAGCCATCGGCGGACACTCTCTGTACGGGATTTTATCGGCTTTGCCGGCCGCATCATCGCATTTACGCCGTCAGTTTAGCACATTTTCGGAGAAATGTCAACGATTTTGAGAAAAAAACAGAACAAAATCCGATTTTTCTTTATCATCTCGGCCGCTATCCCGATTTATTCGTGATTTTGCATATTTCGGGCGGGTTTTTGCCGATTTTTGCCGTCTGTTCTCCGAAAATTTACGGCTCGGCGGTCCTCTTTCCCGCAAAATGTTGACAGAAAAGGCGAAATGTGATAAAATAAAAGCGGGAAAAGATTTTCACACGAACGCCGCGTCCTCTTCGGGCGGCGGCAGATAAAAAGGAAAGGTAAATTTATGAACAGGGAAAGCGGAAAAACCGAAATCTTCGACACAATTCTTTTCGATCTCGACGGGACGATTATCGATTCTGCGCCCGGCGTTATAAAATCGTTCATCCACAGTCTCGACTATTACGGGATAAAATACGATCCGAACGATTTCAACAGGGTAATCGGCCCTCCGCTTGAAGATTCGTTTATCGACTTTTTCGGATTTACCGAGGAAAATGTCGCGGAGCCGGTCGCCAAATACCGCGAATTTTACACCGAGCACGGAATTTTTGACTGCACCGTCTATGACGGAGTCGAAAAGCTCATCGCGAATCTCTGTTCGCGCGGAAAAAAACTGCTTGTCGCGTCATCAAAACCGACCGTTTTCGTAAAGAGAATACTCGAACACAACGGGCTCGCGAAATATTTTGCCTATATGGTCGGTTCCGAACTTGACGGAAGCATCAAGGAAAAGGCCGATGTCGTGAACGCCGCGCTGAATCTCGCGGGATGCAGAACCGACGCCGACAAGGAAAAGGTGCTGATGGTCGGCGACCGCTTTTACGATGTTGTAGGCGCGCACGCGATGGGGATAAAGGTCGCGGCGGTCGGCTGGGGATACGGAAGCGAAAAAGAGCTTGCCGATGCCGAATTTTACGCGAAAACGCCCGAGATGCTCGACAAACTCATAAAATGATAAAAAGATAAATGACAAAATGATAAAATGATAAAATGATGCGGCAGTCCGCCGAAAAATCGGCGGACTTATACCAAAGGATGATTGACTGTATGAAAAAGAAGCCCGAACTCCTGCTCCCTGCGGGAAATTTCGAAAAAATGAAAGCGGCGCTGCGTTTCGGCGCCGATGCCGTATATCTTGCGGGCAAACGATTCGGTATGCGTTCGGCCGCCGACAATTTCGGCAGAGACGAGCTTGAGGCTGCCGCCGAATACGCGCATGATCAGGACAAAAAGATATATCTGACGGTGAATATCACGCCGCATACCGACGAATATGACGAACTCGCAAAATTTTTCGCCGACATCCGCGATATGAAATCGAAGCCCGACGGGCTGATA
>CAZHPU010000163.1:0-4112 GCA_964534435.1 uncultured Lachnospiraceae bacterium
ATTATGATATCGCACGCGGCGCAGATGATTCGGCACCGTCGGCCGGATACACTTTCACCGATGAAATGCTCGACTGCTTTTCTCAGTATGAAAGGGAAGTTTGGAAACTCTATATAAAAGGTTTTTCGTATTCGGATATTGCGGCAAAACTGCAAAAAAGCGAAAAATCTATTGACAACGCAGTTTATCGCGTCCGTTCAAAACTCAAAAAGACGGCACGGTGAAATATATATGCCCCGATAGTTTAATGTAAAGCATCGGAAACGAGATGGCGGACAAATCCGCCTCGGGACGAAAAAATTCTTTATTTTTTTATTTTTCAAAGCGAGGTAAAACAAATGTACCAGGACATCACATTGAAGTGCAAGGATTGCGGCAACGAGTTTGTATTCACAGCAGGTGAGCAGGAATTCTATGCTGAAAAGGGCTTCCAGAATCAGCCCCAGAGATGCAAGGCCTGCCGCGATGCAAAGAAGAATGCATCGAAGCCCCAGAGAGAAATGTTCACCGCAATTTGCGCAGACTGCGGCAAGGAATGCAAGATTCCTTTCCAGCCTTCAAACGACAGACCCGTATACTGCAGCGAATGCTTTGCGGCAAGAAGAGGAGAGCAGCGCTGAGCAGCTGTCGGCAGGAGCCTATTCGTTAATACGCTTGGCTGGATGGTGTGAGTGATTTCCTAATCATATAGACCGTCAGGGACGCATCGTAAGATGTGTCCCTTCTGTTTTTCCGGCTCTTTTTGACTTTGCGTCAAAAAACTATGTACTTTTTTCCGTAAGTATGATATAATACCGTATTGAACTCGATACTTTTAATATATCCGAAGCGGAGAATACAGATGAATAATAAAAACAGCAGAAATTTTGAAAGAAAATACACTAACGATAAAAAAGCAAAAGAGAAAAAAGCCGATTTCTCCGACGTTCGGGCGGAGGACGAAAACGAATATATATACGGAAGAAATGCCGTAATGGAAATGCTGAAAAGCGGTAAAACGATAAATAAGCTTTTTGTTAGTCAGGGCGAGCACGAGGGCTCGCTCAGCCTGATTGTCGCACAGGCCAAGGCCGCCGGAATTCCCATTGCCGCAACGGCAAAAGAAAAGCTTGATATGATGTCAAGCGGCGGAAACCATCAGGGCGTTGTCGCTTCCGCGGCGGCTGTCGAATATGTCGACCTTGACAGACTTTTCGAAATCTCGAATGAAAAAGGCGAGCCTCCCTTTTTTGTGATTTGCGACGGAGTTGAGGATCCCCATAATCTGGGAGCGATAATCAGATCTGCCGAAGGTGCGGGCGTGCACGGCATCATAATCGCAAAAAGAAGATGCTGCCCCGTGACCGCGACTGTTGCGAAAGCATCGGCAGGCGCGATAGAGCATATTGCCGTTGCCCGCGTGTCGAATATCGCATCTGCGGTCGATGAACTGAAAAAACGCGGCGTGTGGATATACGGCGCCGAGGCAGACGGAACAAATCTCTATAAAGCAGACCTTAAAGGTTCGGCGGCATTTGTCGTGGGAAGCGAAGGTGACGGAATTTCGCATATCGTTCGCGAAAAATGCGATTTTATGCTCTCGATACCGATGTACGGAAAGGTAAATTCATTTAATGTTTCCTGCGCCGCGGCGGTAATAGTTTGCGCCGCCGCCAATGCACGCCATTCCGAAAAATAACCGATAATCGTCGGCCGCATACTTATTTGATTTTTATCGAAAGGAGACAGCACAATGGGCAGTGACGAAAAGAAAAACAGGGAAGCACCGAACGCCGACTCTCTTTTGCGCCGGCTTCGCTCAAATATAGGCAAGGAAAGCGAAAATTCCGAAAGCCATACGCAAAATGACGAAAACATATTGAAAAAAAAGGATAAAAACGAGATCTCGGCTGACGAGCCGTCCTCCGAAGACGAAAAAAAGATTACTCTCGAAGAATTTTACGGATACAGTCCTATTGTTCGGGACAGAGGCTCGAATGTCGACCATAGGGGACATTTTACCAAAAACCGCCCTGTCAGAAAAATAAATGTCGACGAAAACGAATCGGCAGACGATGTCTCGGTTGATGACGAAACCGAGTTCAACCTGATGTCCATTTTCGGAATGGAAAAGGAAGAACCGCAAAGCGGAGATGACAATTCGGAAAAATCGGATGAGAAAAACGAGATTCCGTATAATGATGAAGCTTACGGCGACGAAAAAGAAAAAAACGCACTCCGTCGGGATGTGAAAACCGAATTTACCGACGAATCGCAAACCGAAAAGATATTTGCCGCCTATAAAAAGAAATATCTGAAATCCGCCTTGAATATTGCCTGCTGTCTGCTTTTTGTTTTGTTTACCGCGCTTATAGAATATCAGTCATTCCTGCCGTTCGAACTTCCCGCGTTTTTCAATACTTCCTATTATCCGAAGGTAAGCGTTCTCCTCGAACTTCAGATAATTGTTCTTATAATTGCGCTGATGCCGAAGAATTATGCGGACGGTCTGCGCCAGATTCTGCACGGCAGCGCAGACGAAAATACCATTTTTGCGGTTACCACAACGCTGACGGCTGTTTATCTCGTATGTATGACATCGGTTTCGGGTGAAAGCGATGTAAATCTTCTCGCTTTTCCCGCGGTTTTGTCGGCTTTTCTCGCTTCGATTTCGAATTTTGTAAGTCTCAAACGGGAGATCAACAGTTTTTGTATCGTGTCGAGTAAAAAAGAAAAGCTGGCACTTTACCGTAAAACGAGAAAAGAAGCCGAAAACGAAATCTACGAGATGTCTAGATATCTGCCCGAAAACAATAAGTTTATCGCGGTTGCGAAATCCGAACGGGTATCCGATTTCTATAAAAATATGAATACCGTGTCAGCAATCACAGACGGCATAAAATTTCTGATTGCCGCGGGAATTTTGATTTCCCTCGCGTTCGGAATCTATTTGTTTGTAAAACGGCATAATCCTTCCTACTCGCTCCTTTCGGCTTACGCGGTACTTATGACGGCACTGCCGTTTTCGTCATATTTTCTCTATTCTTATCCGCTTTATTGCCTTTCAAGACACGCAAGAAAGAGAAAAAGCGCGGTTATAGGCTCACAGCCTCTCGAACAGTTTTCCGCACCCGCTACGGTTACATTCTGCGATGACGACGTGTTCACCGAAAACGGCATAAAGCTGGTGAGCGTCAAAACTTACGGAAAAATGCCGATGGATAAGCTTCTCAGAATCGCCGCCGCCGTGCTTTGCCCCACGGGAGGCTCACTCGGCAAAGTTCTCGAAAGCATAACCGAATCATGCGACATTACCGATGATATGGAATATCTGAATGTCTACGATGACGGAATAGATGCCGCAGTTGACGGAGACAGAGTACTCCTCGGCTCGTATCACTTTATCGTCAGAAATCATTTGACAATTCCGTATGATGAGGAAACAGACGATGACACCGATGTATTTATGTATATGTCGGTCGGAAACGAGGTCGTCGCAAAACTCCGTCTTGCGTATACCGCCAACCCCGAGTTCAAAAAGATAATGAAAAATCTCTTTTCATCCGGACTCAGCGTTGCCGTCAAAACATTCGATCCCAATGTCGATTTGTCGCTCCTCTGCAGAACACTCGAACTTGATGAAAAGAACCCGATAAAAATCATACATACGCATGATCCGCTTGAAGTTTATGAGGTAAAGAAAACGGTAAACAGCACCCTTGTTTCGGTAGGCGGAATGAAACAGCTTATGGAAACGCTGCACAGATGTTCAAGGACGCGCCATGTCATAAGCATCTGCTCGGTTCTTGCGGTGATTTCCGAGATTGTGGCGGCGGTAGTTATGGCCGTTGCAATGACGATGACCGATATAACGCAGATATCCTCGTTGTATATAATGCTTTATCAGCTTTTCTGGATTCTGCCGCCCCTCGCAATCTCAAAATTTATGTCATGATTAACCGACTGTGATTCAAATAAGCAAAGAACGCACTTTTTTTGATTAAGGATGCCGCGCCGCGGTGTGAGGTGTTTTTATGAACAGTGAAAAAACAAACGAAAACTCAAAAATCGATATTAAAGAAAAAATACTCAAACAGGTCGAAAAACCCGGAAGATATATCGGCGGGGAATAC
>CAZHPU010000164.1:0-4071 GCA_964534435.1 uncultured Lachnospiraceae bacterium
AATACGACGCTGTCGCCTGCGGCGAATACAAATTAGAGGAAGCTGTCGACTTTTCCCTCTCCGTTATATTCGGGAGATTTGGTGACAATACATTCGGTGCAGTAGGGATTTTCTATATTTTCGGTTTCAAACTTTGAAAAATCGGCTTTTGTCGAGATTTCGGCAGCCGACTCCTCACTTTCAACGGGTGTTCCCGCAAGTGCCAGCCTCATACCGTCGAGTATAGCGACGAATCCCGCGCCGCCGGCATCCACGACGTTCGCCTGTTTAAGAACGGGAAGCATTTCGGGAGTTTTACGCAGCGTATCCTCCGCCGCCTCACAAAAGCAGTTGAAAAGTCCGAGAATGGAATCATCGTCTTCCGAGTAGAAAGCGTCGCCCGCATCCGCGCATGAACGCATAACCGTGAGAATCGTTCCTTCGGTGGGCTTCTGAACGGCTTTATACGCCTCGTTTACGCCGTGACGGAAAGCATTGAGCGTTTCCTCGACATCGACACTTGTTTTTCCTTTGAATCCTTTGGCAAGTCCTCTGAAGAAAAGCGAAAGAATAACTCCCGAATTTCCTCTTGCCGAACGCAGGCAGAGGCTTGCGATTTTATCGGCACATTCGGAAAGCGAGCTGCCGAGTGCGGACAAATCTCCTCTTGCCGGGCTTATGGTCATACTCATATTCGATCCGGTGTCTCCGTCGGGAACCGGGAATACATTAAGCTCGTTTATCCTTGCCTTTTTATTATTTACGGCATTTGCCGCCGACCTGACCATGCGTACATACAGGGCGCCGTCCAGTCTTGATATTTTTCCGTTTTCATTTATTGCCGACTGACTCATTGGCATGGTTTCCTCTCAAATACATCTGATTTCAGCTCTTGCTGTTTATACAAAATTTAGCCCTTGCTGTTTATACAACAGGTGATTTTATCATACTAATTTCAAAAAGTCAAGTAAAAATATATTAAATACTGTTTTTTTGCCGATTTTTCGGGGGAAAATGCCATATCCGACCGTCAAATCAAATCGGCAATATCGAGTATGAGCTTTTCGCTTTTCTCCCATCCGAGGCAAGGGTCGGTTATCGATTTGCCGAAAACGCCCTCCCCGATTTTCTGCGCTCCGTCCTCGATATAGCTTTCAATCATAAAGCCTTTTACCATGCGCTTCACATCGGCGTTATGGCGGCAGGAATGCAGCACCTCTTTGGCGATACGCGGCTGTTCAAACGGGTTTTTGCCCGAATTCGCATGGTTTGTGTCGATTATTACGCCCATATTGCTTAGGTTTTTCGAAGAATAAAGATTATACAGGCGTACAAGGTCTTCGTAATGGTAGTTGGGCATCGATGTGCCGTGTGCATCGACATATCCGCGAAGTATCGCGTGCGCATACGGATTTCCGGTTGTATTAACCTCCCATCCGCGGTAGATGAACGAATGTGCGTGCTGCCCCGCCGTAATCGAATTCATCATTACGGTGAGGTCGCCGCCGGTCGGATTTTTCATTCCCACGGGAACATCGAGTCCGGAGGCAAGAAGTCTGTGCTCCTGATTTTCGGTCGATCTTGCGCCGACCGCGATATACGAAAGCAAATCGGACAGATAGCGGTGATTGGCGGGATAAAGCATCTCGTCTGCCGACGAAAGTCCCGTTTCGTCGAGCACTCTCGAATGAAGCTGTCTTATTGCGATAATTCCTTTATATATATCGGGTTTTTCTTCGGGAACGGGCTGATGCATCATTCCTTTATAGCCGTCGCCCGTTGTTCTCGGTTTATTGGTATAAACGCGCGGAATGAGTATGAGTTTGTCTTTGACAAGCTCCTGCATTTTCTTCAGTCTGTAAACATACTCCATAACGCTGTCTTCGCGGTCGGCGGAACAAGGGCCGATAACAAGCAGCATTTTATCCGATTTTCCCTCGAAAACCGCCCTTACCTCTTCATCGCGTTTCGATTTTGCTTCCACCGCCTGCGGCGTCAGCGGATATTTTTCCTTCATCTCCATCGGAATCGGGAGCTTTCTCAAAAATTCCATTGACATTTTACATTTCCTCTTATATCGCCGATGCACTCATCGGGTGCATCTCCGTCATATCGTTTTGTTGAATTTATATTCCGTATCAAAATCAAACTTTGAGCTTAAACGAGACATCGCCTTTATAATTACGCTCGATAACCGGCGCCGCAACCTCGCTCAAAAATTCTTCGGTCTGCTCCGCCGCTCTTCCGATAAATTTTTTCGGATCGAGTTCTGCCAAAATTTCTTCGCGTGTCAGCGGAAATTCGGGATCGGATGAAATACGTTCTATAAGATCGTTTTCACCGCCCTCGAGTTTGACCTTGCGTGCGGCGGCGAAAGAATGCTCGCGCAGTCTTTCGTGCAAAACCTGTCTGTTTCCGCCTTTCTTTACCGAAAGCATCATAATGTTTTCGGTCGCCATATACGGAAGTTTTTCCATAACGCGTTTTTCGACGACTTTATCGTAAACGACAATTCCGCCGGTTACGTTTATGTAAATATTGAGAATTGCGTCGACCGCCAAAAATGCCTCGGCAACCGAAATACGTTTATTTGCCGAATCGTCGAGTGTTCTCTCAAACCACTGTACCGATGCGGTATACGCGGGATTCTGGCTGTCGGCAATGACATATCTCGCAAGAGAACAAATGCGTTCGGAACGCATCGGATTGCGTTTATACGGCATCGCGGATGAGCCTATCTGTTCCTTTTCAAGCGGCTCTTCCATCTCTTCGAATGACTGAAGAATTCTGAGGTCGGTCGCAAATTTATGTGCAGACTGGGCAAATCCCGACATAACCGAGAGAAAATAGGCATCGACCTTTCTCGAATAGGTCTGTCCGGAGACAGGTACGCAGCCGTCAAATCCCATATCGTCGGCTATCATCTGCTCGAGTTTTTTTATTTTTTCGCTGTCACCGTCAAAAAGTTCGCAGAATGACGCCTGCGTTCCCGTTGTTCCCTTTGAGCCGAGCATTTTCAGGTTTGAAAGCTGAAATTCGAGATTTTCGACATCCATTATCAGCTCATTCATCCAAAGAGTCGCTCTTTTACCGACCGTCGTGAGCTGTGCGGGCTGAAGATGGGTATAAGCGAGACACGGCATATCTTTATATTTTGCCGCAAAATCCGAAAGATTTTTAAGCACCTGCGCGGCCTTTGCCAAAATAAGTTTTGACGCTTCGCGGATTATTATCAAATCGGTATTATCGCCCACATAGCAGGATGTCGCTCCGAGATGAATAATTCCCGCCGCCTTCGGGCATTGAAGTCCGTATGCGTAAACATGAGACATCACGTCATGTCTTACGACCTTTTCCCTTGCTTCCGCATCCTCGAAATTTATATCGTCGGCGTGCGCGCAGAGTTCGTCTATCTGCTCATCGGTAATATCAAGCCCGAGCTTTTGTTCGGCCTTTGCGAGCGATATCCATAATTTTCTCCATGTTCTGAATTTGAACTCCTCCGAAAAAACATACTGCATCTCGGGAGATGCGTATCTTGTGGAAAACGGAGAAATATATTTTTCTTTTTCGCTGTATTTTTCGCTCACTGCAGTGGCCCTTTTACCTTTCTTCGGCGGCAGACGCCGCCGCAAATCTCACAATCGGCCGCAGACATGTGCAACCTTTTCGATAACGAAAAGTATACCATATTTTGAAAATACTGTCAAGTATTTTTATACTGTCAAGTATTTTTATTCGGCAAACGGGTTTTACTTGACAAAAGCCGAACAAAATGATAAAATCAAGAAAATTAACATGCAGAGGAATCTGAATTTTATGAACAAAAACGACAACATAATTCTTATCGGAATGCCGGGAAGCGGAAAAAGTTCAATCGGCGTAATACTCGCAAAAAAACTCGGTATGAACTTTTGCGATGTTGATCTGGTGATACAGGAACATGAGGGAGAACTGCTGCAAAAGACGGTTGACAGACTCGGTGCCGATGCGTTTATCGAACTTGAGGCCGACATTGTCTGCTCGCTTGACATGAAAAACAGCGTGATTGCACCGGGCGGTTCCGCGGTTCTCTGTCAGAGAGGTGCCGAA
>CAZHPU010000165.1:0-398 GCA_964534435.1 uncultured Lachnospiraceae bacterium
CCGGCGTAGGGAGTGTAGGCAGTTGCCGATTCGCCGTATTCGCTTACACCGTAATTTTGTTTGAGAACGGTCGCATAGGCTTTGGCATCACGGACGGAAACCGTATCGCCGAAGCTTTCCATATCGTCAAATGTTGCGGTTATGCTGTCGGCGGTGATTTCGCTTTTAAGTACGGTGTCGCTCTCGGCGGTAAGGGCAAAGCCGAAAACTCCGTCCATAGCGGTGATGACATTGTCTTTATCGGCGGCATCTCCGAGCATTACATACATCCATGCATCATTTGCAATGCTGTCCTTGTCGTAAACCACAAAATAGAGGCTGACCTTTCCCGCGATTGAAATCATGAGCGACTTATCGGGCATACCGAGATTTACTTCATTGCCCGCTTCATACTCGGT
>CAZHPU010000165.1:408-4066 GCA_964534435.1 uncultured Lachnospiraceae bacterium
TGCCGGTCGACAGATCTGTCCAGCCGGTCGCAAGACCTGTTTCGGGATCGTAGTTGTACATGCCGATGATACTGCCGTCATCACCGTAAACCAGTGTGTCGGGGTAGGCGGAGGCATTGTAATAATCTGCGAGTGTCGCACCGAAATCATCGTTGCAGAGAACAACGCGGTTGTCGTACTCCAGATCCTTGGGATCATTATAGGAATAATCTCCCAGCTTCAGAACCGAGTCACTGCTGAACAGACTGCAGCTCGCCAAAGACAGCGACAGCAGAAGCACCAGCATAACGGAAATCAGTTTTTTCATTTTTTTCTCCTTGTATTTTTATTTTTAATTTATAATAAAGCCTGCAACGGCAATATCCCTCAAAATCGGGATCGCGAATTCGGGCGGATTTTGCCCGTCTTATTTATTCATACAGAAGTTTTGCAAAATGTCCGAGCAGTTCTTCGCGTTCCATGCTTCCGATTGACTGATGTACAAGTTCTCCCTTGCGGAAAAACAGCAGTGTGGGCATTGCGTTCACTCCGTGAAGATCGGCAATTTCGGGATAAACCGAGATGTTGATCCGCCCGAAAGCGATACCCGTCAGCTCATTTGCGAGTGCATCAAATACGGGAGCAAGCATCACGCAGGCGGCGCAGTTGTCGCCGAAACAGTCAATCACGGCATAGTCGGCCTGAGAGAATTTCTTCCACTCTTCATCTTTCAGTTCAGTTACTGCCATTTTTGCCCTCCGTTTTCTCATCTATAAACCTACTTATGACGGTAAACATACCGTTTATGTACTCACCCTCGCCGAATGTCTCGAACAGTTCTTCTTTGCTCGGAACTTCTTCACCTGTGAGCTTCATCATCTCGATCATTTGGTTTACCTGATCCTCTATTGCGGCGGTGTCTATGGGGGGACCGTATTTTTCGCAAACTGCCTTCGCCAGCCAGACCTGCTTTGCCTGGAAAACCGAACTTTCGCGGATTTCCTCGGGCGTAACTTTCAAACCGTCGGCGGCATACTCTGCAAGCACCGCATCCATATTGCGCTCTATTTCCGCGTCCATCTCTTTTTCGTCATATTCAAAAACGCTTCGGTCAATCATGATATCCAGAATACGGCGGGTGATTTTCTTTCTGTTCTCCATGCGTTTGTCGTTCTGCATCTGCCGCAGAACAAAGGCGCGGTAGTCGTCAACCGTGCTCACATCCGAAATTCCGAGACTCGCAATCAGTGCATCGTCGACGGCAACCGGAATACGGCGGACTATACGCAAAACGGTCAGCTCCGCTTTTTTGCCGTTTATATTCACTGTCAGTCGGTCGCCGATTTTACTGCCGACAGCGGACTTTGCCGCCTCTTCGGCTCCCGGAAGCTCGGTCCCCGTAAACAGCAGAATGGTGCGCCCGTCGGGATAACTGCCGTCTTCTGCGGCACAGTGAACAACATCACCGAGATCGGCCGTCGAAACATCCACAGCCTTTGCACAGCTTATGCTCAGAGATTTGACCCTCTCATCGACAGCGCACGCGTCAACATCGGTTTTCAGCATTTCATCGGGTATGGCAATGCCGCTTAAATCATAGAGCACGGTCACTTTTCCGTCCATAAATATCTCCTCTTGTCGGGCTGTAAACCCAAGCATCGGTTAAAATAAAATTTTTGTTCGCCTTTAATTCTTTTCTTTTTCTGATGCGGCTTCCGCATACCGCTTTATCGCGTCGAAACTTTCGGCGCTTATCACATGCTCGATTTTGCAGGCATCGTCTGCAGCGGTTTCGGCGGACACGCCGATTTTCATGAGAATGCCCGAAATCGTCGTATGCCGCTCGAGCATACGTTCGGCAATTTCGCGTCCCGAATCCAAAAGATGAATGCCGCCCTGCGCGTCGACATCGATATATCCGCTCATTCTTAAATTTTTCATCGCGACGCTTACCGACGGCTTGGAAAAGCCGAGTTCGGTTGCGATATCTATCGATCTGACAAAGCCGAGTCTTTTCTCGAGTATGAGTATCATTTCAAGATAATCTTCGGCCGACTTTTGAATTTTCATTTATGTCACCTCTGTAACCCACATAACCTAAGTTTAACATCGGAACAGACTTTGTTCAATGGCAAAATGTAAAATATTCACAAAAGCAGACCGTGACTTCCACGGTCTGCTTTTGACGGCATTACATCAGTCTTTCTTCTGATCTTTGAGCAAATCGCGGATTTCGCGGAGAAGATCAACATCTGTTTCAACAGGCTCTGCGGGAGCTTCGGGCTCTGCGGGAGCTTCTTCCTTTTTGCCGTGCTTAATCAGCTTTTCGCCGCCCTCTTTAGCTGCGAGGAGAGCTTTGAGCAGAAGGAAAATGCAGAACGAAACGATAAGGAAGTTGAGAATCGCACCGATGAGCACGCCCCATCCGATGGCAACCTCTTCGGTAACAACATTGCCCGCTTCGTCAAGTACGGCCGGTGTGAGCACGGTCTTGAGTTCGGAAAAGTCCATATTTCCGACAAGCTTGCCGATGAGAGGCATGATTATATTGTTTACGAGTGCGGTGACAATCGGAGAGAAAGCCGCGCCGATGATAACGGCGACTGCCATGTCGATTACGTTCCCTTTGTTGATGAAGTCACGGAATTCTTTGAAAAACTTTTTCATAAAAACGCCCTTCTTTTTTTATTTTGTTGCATATTTTAACATTTATTTTAACTTTTGTCAAGATATATCCGCACTTTTGTTATCAAAATGACGAAATACTGCCGTTTTTTATGCTTTTTTTCGCAAACCGCAGCAGTCGGCGAGCTTTGCGAAAGCCGCCGCCGAGCGTTCGATCATTTTGCGATCGACGCAGTAGGAAATTCTCACATAGCCGCGCACCCCGAAGCTTTCGGACGGAACAAGCAGAAGCTCAAAATTCTTTGCCAGATCGCAAAATTTGTTTTCGTCCGGATCGGGAGATTTCAAAAAGAGATAGAAAGCTCCGTCGGGACTTACATATTCGAATCCGAGACGGTCGAGAATTTCGCAGAGCGTTTCGCGGTTTTTTTCGTATGCCGAGATGTCGCATGAACAGTCGGCGCATTTTTCGATAACATGCTGGAAAAGGGAGGGGGCGCAGACATATCCGAGCGAGCGCGCCGCACCCGCAACCGCCTTGTATATTTCATCCCGACAGTCAAGCTCGGGAGAAAGCAGCACATAGCCGATTCTCTCGCCCGCAAGTGAGAGCGACTTGCTGTAAGAATAGCAGACGATGCTGTTTTTGTAATATTTTGTCACAAACGGATAGTCGATGCCGCCGTATATAAGCTCGCGGTAAGGCTCATCCGAAATCAGAAAAATCGGATCACGCCCTATTGACCGCTTTTCGAGCAGATTCGAAAGTTCGGCGATTTCATTTTCGGTATATACCCTGCCTGTCGGATTGTTCGGCGAATTGATTATCACCGCCTTTGTGTGCGGGCCTATTGCCTTGTCGATTGCCGAAATATCGGGCGCGAAATTTTTGTTTTTGTCGGCGGAAACTTCGACGAGTCTTCCGCCCGCCGATTCGACAAATACCTTGTATTCGGGAAAATAGGGCGATATAACGATAAATTCATCGTCTTTTTCACACAGACCGCGGAAAACCGACATAAGAGATGCGGCGGCACCCATTGTGAGATATAAA
>CAZHPU010000166.1:0-4055 GCA_964534435.1 uncultured Lachnospiraceae bacterium
TCTGTCGCAGATGATTGCCTGCCGCTACGGCGCGGTCCCGGTCGTGAGAGAGACGGGCGGACTTTACGACACCATCAAGGCGTTCGATCCGACAACGGGCGAGGGCAACGGTGTGACCTTCTACGCGTTCAATCCTTATGAGATGAAGGACGCGGTCGGCCGTGCGCTCAAACTCTATTATGACAAGCCGCTCTGGAAGAAGCTCGTGAAGAACGCGATGAACAGCGATTTCTCATGGGGCGCGTCAGCCGAAAAGTATATCGGGCTCTACCGCTCGATGTTCGGCGCATAAGCGCATAAGGCATAAGACAGATAAAAATCAATGCAGCAATGCGGTGCCGCATGATTGCGGCACTGCATTGCTTGTTGTAGTTTAATAAAGCGATTTACAGCCGCGAGGCGGACGGCATCAAAGTGTGTCGGCAACAACAGAAAGGATTTTTCAAAGAAATGGCGAAAACAGCTAAAAAAACCGAAAACGGCGACATTTCGGTACCCGAAAAAGTAAAAACGATTAAAATGAGCAAAAAAGCGGTAAAACAGTCGAAAGAGCTGATGCTGCGTCGGGAAATCACCGACAAACTGTCGAGAGTTTTCGGCACAACGCCCGAGGAGGCGAACCCCGATCAGATTTACAAGGCGGTTCTGCTGTCGGTAAAGGATATTCTCTCGCACAAGCGCACCGAATTCAAGCAGAATGTCAAAAATCAGGAGGGCAAAAAAGTATACTACCTCTGCATGGAGTTTTTGATAGGCAAATCGCTCAAAAACAATCTCTGCAATCTCGGCATCGAGGAGGAGTATACGAAAATTCTCAAATCGTGGGGATACAACATCGAGGATCTCTACGAGCATGAGGACAATCCCGGACTCGGCAACGGCGGACTCGGCAGACTTGCCGCCTGCTTTATGGACGCGCTGACATCGCTCGATTATTCGGCAACGGGATTTTCGATTCTCTACGAGTACGGCTTTTTCAAGCAGAAAATCGTCGACGGACAGCAGATTGAGCTTCCCGACATCTGGCTCCCGTCGGGCGAATGCTGGCTCGTTCCGCGTACCGACAAGACCTGCACCGTCCGTTTCGGCGGAAATGTCAGCGAGAAATGGACGAACGGCAAGTGCGAGATTATCCACACCGACTACACCGAAGTTCAGGCTGTCCCCTACGATATTATGATTTCGGGCGCCGATTCGGAGGCGGTGAACTCGCTGCGTCTCTGGAAAGCGGTCAAGACGAATCAGTTCAATATGGGACTTTTCTCGCAGGGCGACTATTTTCAGGCGCTCGAAGAGTCGAACAAGGCCGAAATCATTTCAAAGGTGCTTTATCCCGCCGACAACCATGACGGCGGCAGAACTCTGCGCTTAAAGCAGCAGTATTTCCTTGTCTGCGCATCCCTTCAGTCGATTATCGCCGACCATCTGCGCAGCTACGGCACACTCGAAAATTTCGCCGACAAGGTGGCAATTCACATCAACGACACGCATCCCGCGCTCGTTGTTCCCGAACTTATCCGTATTCTCGTTGATACCTACTCTTATTCGTGGGAGGACGCGTGGGATATAGTCACGAAAACTGTCAGCTACACCAACCACACCGTTCTGCCCGAAGCGCTCGAAACATGGGACGAGGGACTGTTCAAATATGTCATGCCCCGTATCCATCAGATAGTCTGCGAAATCAACCGCCGCTTCTGCGCCGATCTCTGGAACAGATACCCCGGCGACTGGGACAGAATCACACATATGTCGATTATCGCCAACAACAGAGTGAAGATGGCGAATCTGTCGGTTGTCGGCTCGCATACGGTAAACGGCGTTTCCAAGCTTCATTCGGACATTCTGAAAAAGACGGTTTTCTCGGATTTCTACGACTACACCCCCGAAAAGTTCACAAATGTCACAAACGGCATTGCGCACCGCCGCTGGCTCTGCTACTCGAATCCCGGACTCTGCTCTCTGCTTGACGAAACAATCGGTCCGGATTACAGAAAATCGCCCGAAAAGATGTCGGATTTTCTGAAATACAAAGATGATACCGCTGTGCTTGACCGTCTTTACGACATCAAGCGCGAAAACAAGCAGCGTTTCTCGAATTGGTATGCCGAAAAGAGCGGAATTTTAATCGATCCCGACTCGATTTTCGACGTTCATGTAAAGCGTATGCACGAATACAAGCGTCAGATGCTGAACGTGCTGAGAATAATCTCATATTACGAGAAGCTGAAAGAAAATCCGGACGCCGACGTTCAGCCGCAGACCTTCATTTTCGCCGCGAAGGCCGCGCCGTCATACTTCATCGCGAAGCAGACAATCAGACTTATAAACGAGATTGCCGCCGAAATCGAAAAGGACAAGAAAATCAGCGAAAAGATGAAGGTCATATTCGCCGAGGACTACAATGTGTCGCTCGCCGAAATCCTCATTCCCGCCGCCGACATTTCGGAGCAGATTTCGCTTGCGGGCAAAGAGGCGAGCGGAACCGGCAACATGAAGCTGATGATAAACGGCGCGCTCACTCTCGGAACGCTTGACGGAGCGAATGTCGAGATTGCCGAAACGGTCGGCCCCGACAATGTCTATATCTTCGGACTTACGACTTCCGAGGTTGACGATCTCTGGAGAAGAGGATACCATTCAATCGACTACTATAACGGCGATTCCGCGCTCAAAGGCGCTGTCGACAGCCTCAAAACAGGCTTCAACGGAGTCGGATTTGCCGATTTCTACAACTATCTGCTGATGGGACCGGGCGTTCCCGACCCGTATATGTGCCTCGCCGATTTCGAGAGCTATCTCGCAAAGCACAAGCAACTGCTTGCCGACTACACCGACAGACACGGATTTATGAAGAAATCGCTTGTCAACATCGCATCGGCAGGCAGATTCTCCGCCGACCGCGCGATCCGCGAATATGCCGAGAACATCTGGCACATCAAGCCGATTAAAGCCGAAAACAACAAATAAGCATTTATACGACAGACAAACCGCCGTCTGTCTGCGGACAGACGGCGAAAGAGGAATCTATGACAACAGCCGAAATCCCGTTTGAACTCGCGAAAAAAATAATATTCACCAAAAAAGCCGAAAAGACCGAGAATGCCGGTCTTTTCGGTGTTTTTGACTATGACGACAGCCTTTCTTTCGAGATTACGGCTCCGCGCGAGTTCGGTCTGACAAGACCGAAGATCGTCTTTTACCGCGATGACGACCGCGGCGAATTTTCATTTGATTTTGAACAGATTATCGGCGAAAATCCGATTTTATCGGGCGGCTTCGATGTCTGCGGCTATATTTCGGAAAAATTCGTCTGCGAAATCAAAATGAGCGAGCTCTGCCCCGCAGGGGAGAGAAGCGCACTGCTCTGGTACAGCGTCACCGCCGACAGCGGATACGGAAGAATCCG
The DNA here is from genome assembly GCA_964534435.1 of uncultured Lachnospiraceae bacterium. Classification (GTDB taxonomy): domain Bacteria; phylum Bacillota; class Clostridia; order Oscillospirales; family CAG-272; genus CAKSQF01. The sequence goes on from CAZHPU010000166.1 coordinate 3,410, forward strand.
TCTGTCATGCTCGAAAAGCTCATACCGCCCGGTCATTGCTCCCGAATACGCGGGCTACGACGGCTGGCAGCTTACCGTTCGTGACTGCTCCGACGAGCCGAAGGGCGCGGCGGGCGGCATAATCTATCATGTGTTCGTCGACCGCTTCGCGAAATCGAAAAAAAAGAGTCTGCCCGTTCGCGCGGACGCGATTCTCGATGAAAACTGGGAAAACGGAATCCCCGAATATGCCGAAGTGCGCGGCGGATTTGTCAGAAACAACCGATTTTTCGGCGGTTCTCTCTGGGGAGTTATCGAAAATCTCGATTATCTCGCTTCTCTCGGCGTGAGTCTTATCTATCTTTCGCCGATATTCGAGGCATACTCGAATCACAAGTACGACACGGGCGACTATATGAAGGTCGACCGAATGTTCGGCGGCGATGAGGCGCTCTCCGATCTGATAAAGGCGGCAAAAGAGAGGAATATCGGCATAATCCTCGACGGCGTTTTCAATCACACGGGCGCCGACAGCCGATATTTCAACAAATTCGGACGATATGACGGCATCGGCGCATATCAGAGCAAAGAGTCGGAATATTACAGATGGTACGAATTTTCCGAATTTCCCGACAAATACCGCTGCTGGTGGGGAATAGATATTCTG
>CAZHPU010000167.1:0-4037 GCA_964534435.1 uncultured Lachnospiraceae bacterium
CGAGAGTACCCTCGTCACATTCGGATAATTCTCCGTCAAATCGGTCAGCGGTGAAAAGATACATATATTCTGTATCCCATTCGTTTGAAACGAAGGTCACTATTCCGCGGAAAAGATAGTTTTCGAGAGTCAGACCGGTCTCTTCCGACACTTCCCTTTTCAGGCAGTCGTCGGGCGATTCTTTATCCTCGAATTTACCGCCGACGCCTATCCATTTATCGTGATTTGCGTCATTCTTTTTCTTTACGCGGTGAATCATCAGATAGCATCCGTCTTTTTCTATATAGCAGAGCGTTGAGTTAATCATCGGATTTATCTCCTTTCGGACATTGAAACTGTGAAAATTATATCACCGATAATGCATTGATTCAATAAATATTTGAAAACAATGAATTTATTTTTTATTTTCTGTTGAAAAAATGAACATTTGTGTTATAATATACAAAACACTAATGTACTTCGGAGGTACACAAAATGGATTCAATTAAGAAACTCATTGATTCAATCGACAGTCTGCCGAGAATCGTCAAGATTATTCTTGCCATTCCCGCGCTTGACCTCGTTTGGACACTTTACCGTCTGCTCCGCAGCATCGTAGCCGGAAATGTAGTCGGCATAGTAATTGCCGCAATCATTTTCTTATGTGCTCCGTTCTTCTGGGTTATCGACCTTCTCTGCATTGTCTTCAAAGGCAGAATCTGGTCAATCGACTGATCGGACGAGAAGAATCAAAGCCGTGCCATACACCTATGTATGACACGGCTTTGATTTATTTACGGCTGTCAGAATCTGCCCGGACCGCCGCCGTGGCCGCCTCCGCGTCCGTCATCGCGTCCGTCATTGCGTCCGCCGCCGCCACCGCCGTTGAATCCGTCCATAGATCCTCCCTGTCCGCCGGTCAGGATCGAGCTGATGCTGAATTCGGTCGTATCCTGCCCGCCGCTGACTTTGCCCGATGTATAAACCGTATCGGTATCCTCGGCACCGTCGAGCGTTCCGCCGACATTCAGTTTACAGGTCATCCCGACGGTTATATCGGGTGAGCTTATCACGATATTCTGCGCGTTTTGAATTGCGACAAATGCGGCAATCACATTTCCGTCGGAATCGCAGAGTGCCACAAGGCTTCCCTTAGTCACCGTCGTATTCGTGCTTATCGAACATTGCGTTGAATATTCTTCGGACGGAGCTTCCGCCATACCCGCCGCTCCGTATGCGATAAGCGTGCCTCCGGTCACCGAAATATAGTTTCTGTTGTCGCCGCAGTCAAGTGCGCCGTCTGCCGATGATGTCGGTCCCGCAATCAGAGTGGTTCCGCCCGAAAAGATGATATTACCGTTCGAGTCGAATCCGTCGCCCGATGCGTTAACGAATACACTGCCTCCGCATATCTGTATGCTTCCGCTTGTATTTGCTACATTAAAGCCGTCATCCGACGACACAACCGAAACAGAGCCGCCCGTTATGATTATCGAGCCCTCTTTGCTTTCGAGTCCTTCGTATGAACACGTGACATTGACGGTTCCCCCGCCGACCGTGAGATCGCCGTCGGCTTTTATTCCTTTTGAGTTTGCGCTGACCGATTTACATTCGGCATGAAGAGTCAGCGACGCGTCGCCGCTTATGCTTACCGTTCCCGCCGACGCTATCGAGTGTCCCGTGCTTGTAACCGTGATTTCTCCGCCCGTGACGGTCACCGACTTATCGGCTTTTATTCCTTTGGACTTGATTTTTGAGCGTCCCGAGCCTTCTCCTCCGAAGCCTCCGTGCCACATTCCGCCCCATCCGCCGTCATCATCGGTACTGTCGGTATCAATCTCGGTTCCCGTGGTTGTGATATTGATTTCGCCGCCGCTTATCAGTACATACTGCGAGGCGTTTATACCGTGTTTTTCGGCGGTTATTTCTATTTTGCCGCCACTTATGAAAATATAGCCTTTTGCGCTGTCATCGGTCTCGGATGTGCGTATTCCGCTCTTTCCCGCGTTAAGTATAATCTCGCCGCCCGCTACCGCCGTGGCATTGCTTCCTTTAAGTGCAGTACCCGATGAGCTTACATTTATCTGTCCGTTAAGAATTTTGAGTGTCTTTTTCGATCTGATGCCGTCGTTATATGAGGCGTTAACCGTCAGCTTTCCGCTGCCGCTGACCGTCAGCGCACACGCCGAATAAATTGCGGCATCGTCGGTGTCATTTTCGGTGTCCGAATCGTCATCGCTGTCAATATATCCGCTTCGGCTGTCGGTTACGCTGTTTACACTGCTGTCACATAGCACAATCGCGACCTTATCGGCGGAGACAATATAAATCGGAGAACTTTCGGACGAGCTTACATTTACGCCGTCAAAGCAGAGTTTGACTTTTTCGTCATCGGCGCACTCAACGATAATCTGTCCTTCCCGAAGAGTTCCGCTTATCAGATAGTTTCCGCCTGCGGTTATTTTTATGATATTGCCGTTTATCTGTACGCCGTCCGAATCGGTTGTCGATCCGCCGTCCGCAAGATTTATTTTATTTGAATCGGACGGCACGCTTTCATCAAGGTCGAATTTCGAAAATTTAATATCGAGATCGTCCGAACTTATCGGCTCTGTGTATACTTCGGTATTTTCGGAAGCATCGGTTGAATTTCCGCTGCCGTCCGAAACCGCTTTATTCGCATCGGTTTCCGATTTGCATGATGTGGCGGTCACCGTCAGCGCAAGTGACAGCAGAACCGAAAGAATTATTTTTTTGTTAGTCGTTTTCATATCCGTACTCACCGTTCCTCTCTGCCGATGCCGACCTGATTTCGGCATACGGCTCTTCCTTACAGCCACATACTAATACCGAATGCTTAAGTGAATCTTAAAAAAATGCCGCTTTTTTTAACTTTCAGCCAAGCTTCACATATCACTCACATACTCACATTTCGCTCACGAAAAAGGGCGAGGCTATGCCTCACCCTTAAATCGAAAATATCAGAATTTTCCGCTTCTTCCTCCGCGCGAGCCGCCATGCGATGACGAGTGCGAGCTGCTTCCGTGATGGTCATCGTCGTCTTTCGGTTTTGCGGTTCTTATTGTACGGCTGTACAGAAACCGGTCGCTGCTCTCCACCAGATTAAGGCTGTCCGCTCTCACATAATTTGACGCGTAGTTTTGAGCGCGTACCGACTTGAGTTTTGCCTTCATCACACTGACGGTTATAAGCGCGATTATAAACCCTACGACAAGCGAGCCTATAATTATTCCGCCGACAGGCAGCTTACCGTACGAACTCATAGTATCATCGCAGAATGACGCGTATTCTCTGACCGCCTGCGCATAATTTCCGCTGCCGAGATAGCCGACCACGGTATTCTCGAATTCATCGAGCACGCTGTCGGTAAAAGCGTAATAGCATTTGCCGTTTGTGCATATATTCCAATCGCTTTCGGCGAAACTTACGGTAAAGAGAACGCCGTCTTTTTTGTCGCCTACTCCGTAGCCCTGTTCATCATAATAATCGGAGGCAAAACTTGCGATGCTGTACCCGTCATAGCTGCTGAGAAAAGATGCCGCAACCGTAATCGAATTTTTTTCTCCGATTTCGGCAAGAAGCAGTTCAAGTTCGGCTTCATCGCTGTCCGACAAAACGCCTGCCTCGTCATGTACGAGTCTGCCGTCGGCTTTTTCTTCGGCTTCGGTTGTGATGCGGTTTCGATTGTCAAATTCGATAATCGTCGGCTCGCCCGAATCGGTGACTATTTCAACCGCCGATACGGAAAGCGGCAGTGCGGTGCAAATCAAAAGCAGTGTCAAGACAGCGGCAAGAATTTTTGTCATATTTCGGTTTTTTCTCATAACTTACACACCTCCGTTTGACATAAGCCAAAGCATCGAGATGAGGAGAGCGCATCCCGCCGAGATAGCGCCCGTCAGTCCGAGCAGCCATTTCCAGTAGGCTCCCTTATCGAGCGGAAGATCGCCGACGATTTTGCCGGTCTGTCCGTTCACATAGAAATTGTACTTTTTATTGTCCCAAGTTGTATTGAGTATCCACACGGGGCAAAGAAG
>CAZHPU010000168.1:0-4003 GCA_964534435.1 uncultured Lachnospiraceae bacterium
AGCAAATCGATTACTTTCAGAACTATGTCATCATAGTCTGTGTCATAACTCAAAATATCAATCATTTCAAGCTCGCCGTCTGTCATAACAATCAATGCGTAATTTGTATAATAGAGGTCGCCGTAAATATCCGAAATGATTGCGCGGTAGAGATATGCGTCATTTTCGAGCTTTTTCACCTTCAGCGGCATCTCATCCGACGAGTATATAAATGTTTCACCTTCGGTGAAGCTGCGTGACGATGTATAATCTGAAAACTCATCATACATAATCGTGATTTCGTCGCCGTCTTTCAGATCTGTCATACGGTCGCTGCTGTCATTTCTCGACGAATAGCCCGAAATCTGCAATTCGTGAGTTGTTTTATTATAAATAAACTCAAGGTTGCATAATTCCCCGTTGACCTTAATTACGGAGGAATACATCGTATAGTTTTCAAGCTCGCTGATGACCTGACAGTTCAGTATACATCCGTTGAATGTGACCCAGTTGCCGACAAAATCAACGGTATATTCATTGCCGTTTTCGATAATGTCGGTGTCATGACCGATGCCCCAGAATTTATATTCTCCATTTAGAAGAGCATTAAGATCGGCACGGTAAAGCGTGTACTGCACCGAGCATACCGATTTGTCGGATTCAGGGGTAAGAGAAAAGAAGAGTTTTCCGTCTCTTGTTTCACCGCGGTTTACAAATTCGATTTCGGATACAACACCGTCCGAAAAATAGTTTGCAATATAATCGGCGTAATTCAGATTTGAAACATTTGCAAGATAGCCTGCGAGATAAGACTGATCGCCGAGCGGAAAATAAAAACTGAGTCCGCAGGCATCACTTCTGGCATCTCCGTTTCGAGTATATATACATTCGGACAAATCATACTCAATTCCGAGATATTCGGCTACCCCTCCGAGATCGTAAAGATCGCTTCCGCCGTCATACGCACCGCTTGAACCGAACTGTATTGAATGGTAGACAGCCCGTGCAATCTGATTTTTTTCTCCCTCCGACAGATTCTTCAAAATCTGCGAGGACAAGTTATTGACAATATCAAATTTTGTGAGGTCAACGAGCGACATTGTATAGTAGTTTTTGTCGGCGTGCTTTTCGGCATAACCGTCAACTGCTTGTTTGAGGTCATCAAGATGAGTAAGAAGCGAGGCGTAATCCCAGCCCGATGACGGTTCAAGTTCCTCAGATGCCATCATTTTTTCGGCATATGGTTCCATCAGGCAGGCGGTTTCGTAATTTGCCATAAGGCAGGCATCAAAACCGACAAATGAAAGCTTTTTCGTTAGATTTGCGGATTCCATTGCAGAAACAAGCTCACCCAAAGTAAGCAAATCTCCGTCAAAGAGTTCGTCTTTACACACTCCTTTGGCAGAGCCTCCGCCGTGATTCCAAAGAATCACGGCGGTGTTTTCTGCCGGGTAGTTTTCAAGTCCGAAATTCAGAAACGATGCCAGTGTTCCGGCATTTCCCATGCTTGCTATGGGGTTTGATTCGACAAGTTTCAGTTCTTCATTCTCGATGACATAACGATTTAGGCAGTCGGACGGGATGTCATATTTACGCCATGTTTTCGCACCGCCGGTCTGAATGACAACCTTCGTGCCTTCGGGAATATCGGCAGCGAGCATTTCGGTAATGTTCTTTGTCGCTGCGCCGTTTTTTGTTTCGAGGTCGCTTCCGCACATGTATATGAGCAGAGTGAAATTGTTCTTCTTTTCGGCGCAGCCGCCGACAAAGGTTAACGAAACTGTCAATGCAAATGCAAGGAGCAGAGATAATATTCTCCTATTCGGTTTCATGGCACTCCTTTGCGGTATCAGAAATTATATTCCTCTTCGGATTTAAGATAATACATACCGTAGTCAAAATAGTGAGCATAAACAACAGCCTGATTTATATCTTGGTCACAGCCGAATTGATTCGTTATCATACTTATGTAAGCTGCTCTGTCCGACTCACTTCCCCAAGTCCATTTTGAATAATTACCCAAATATTCCACTCTGCAATACACTCCTCTGTAACCTAAATAGATGCCATACCTCGTTTCGGGAGTTGTATAACTTTTCGGAATATCGGAGGTAAAAAATCCGACGGTACAAAGAGCATGTATCTTATTATACCATAATATAGGGGTATTGGACCAGTATTCGTAATTGCCGACGGTATTATCCAAAAGAATGGGATTAAGGTCAAGCGTTCTGTCTTCATCGGGATTTACCGACTCGGGATTAACCGCATCGCCGAGCAGCTGCAGCTCCTCTCTGAGCGTTCTTCCCTGCATTCTTTTAAGAAATTCTTTCAGGGCACTTTCGTTATTCTCAAACCCAAAATTGGCGGCATAATTTGTGAATACATCGGGTTCTGTTGTACGGCTGATTGTATAGACGCCCCATTTGAAACGCTTGCCTGTGGCATACATATACATTGTCTCGTGATTGCGGGAATTCACTTCGAGTTCTGCAGGATTGTCATTTATGATGGAAAGGCATTTATCTATTATATCCATTGCAACTTTTCGGTCTCCGCCGTTTTCGTCGGTTCCATCTCCGTTAAACTGTGCATACAAATCCTTATCTTCCGGATCAACAGCCAGATAGTAGGCCGACAGAAGCATTTTTGCCCTGACAAGATATCCCTGAATGGCGGTACGGTAATTCTGACGCAGCGAAAGCGACTGCGCGTCAAAATTGTAGGTTTTCGCGCAGAGAGTGTCAAAGTTAAGAAGAGCATCGTTCTTCTTAAGGGAATTCGGTGTCAGCATTGATTGAATTGATTTCAATGTTGATACGATTGTCGCAATATTATTCGTGTATGCAGAATCGGAGTTGAGATTCTCACGTGTATATATGAGATAATCACGATAATAATTTTCCCATTGAAGCCGAACTTCCTCGGAAGATGTACATTTACCGTTTTTATCATAGGTCAGTGACACCTCGGGAGGCGGATTTTTTGCGTTATACGGAGTTGCCGTAGATCTGATTCTGCCTTCGCAAAGATCAAGAGAAGTTTCCAGCTGACCCAGCAGAAGATCAAAATCACCAACCTGCTCTGCAAGAGTTCTGATGTTCTGTTCTTCGAATTTCTCATAGACATTTTCGAAAGACTCATTGATCTCATCTCGCATAGCCACAAGGTAATTATAAATCTTATCGAGTTTCGCTTTTTCGGATTCAATTACTCCGACAATTTCGAGGGCGTTATATATTCCGCTGAGGACCGAGACGCCTGCCGAAAACAGAGAACCGACTGTTCCGAACGCAGTATTTCCGAAACCTCCGACGATACCCTTGATAATCTTAATATCGCCTTCACTCAAATCTTTGCCCATTTCGGAATATGTATAATTTCTGCCGTTTTCTTTCCTTGACGATGTTCCGCCCCAGTCGCAGATCAGCGAACCCTCGGCAAGAATAACCGTTCCGAAGAGATTCATATCTTCAACCGAAGCAAAGTCGGACGATACGGTCAGAACAAGAGTCGCAACAGTATCCGAATCGCGTGTCAGAGAAGAAATCTCGGCATCCGCGAAATCATCTGCGAAGGATATCATATTTTCGGAAAGGTCGGAGGCAAATGTTCCGCCCGAAGCATAGAGTTTCAGCGTAATCGTACATTTTCCGCTGTTTATCTCGGCATAATCAAACACCGGGTAAAAAGATGCCTGAGAAATTCCCACCGTGACATCAAGGTCATATCCGCCGTTCAATGCCGTTTTTGCGATAATAAGAGATTTGCAGAAAATCGCATCGGCAATATCGTTTAATGTACTCTTTCCGTCAACGGTAAAGTAAAGAGTACCCGTAGTGTCATCCTTCTTTTCAAAAGCCGTTACAGTGGCTCCGTCAAGCGTAAAGTCGGAAGCGGACGGATTTTCTCCGAATGTATCCCAGTAAAGTTTGATATCAAACGAAGCGGTTCCGTCTTTGACGGCAAAAGTTGTTGAATCGGCAGCTGCGGAAACATCGTTTACGCCTATGCATAGCGATAC
>CAZHPU010000169.1:0-3997 GCA_964534435.1 uncultured Lachnospiraceae bacterium
CATCCAGTGCGTGTGATGCCCGTCTGCCCGATTCGATATAATATATGAGAACTGCGTGATAGATGAGATTGAGCGCAGGCGAGAACAAATCGGCAAATGTTTTGCCGCCCGCCGCGAATACTATCGCGATTCCGAACAGGATGTCGGCGCCGACAAGCAGATGAGCCGCCACGAACCATCCGCCCTCTCCCTCTTTCATCATGAAAAAGAGAAATACGGCTGCGGCAAGAGATGCCGCCGCTACTATGATGAGTATAACCGCGACCGCCGTCTTGCCGTCGGTTTTCGCCGAGCTTATGCCGAACGAAAGCGAAAAGCAGGGAATTGTGAGATAAAACGGAAGTGTGATTTTCGAGTTTACCGCGATAAGCAGGCAGTTCAGCGCGGACAAAACGGCCGCGGCGAGCATATTTACGCGCGATACAGCGATTTTGGCTCTCAGTTCGGCACGTCGTTTGATTATTCGTTCATCGGCGATAGGTCATCACCTCCGACGGCTTTCTTCTTCGGCATGAAAAAGCAGACAAAGAGCAGCGCGATAAATACGGGAACCGAGATGTAGGCAACCGCCTCATATACGGTATTGTAGACCGCGTTTTCCGCAAGCGATTTTCCGTAAAGAGCGACAAGATAAGGGGGAAGGCTCACCAGATTGAAGCCGAAATGGCAGAGCACAGAAGCGTAAATCGAGTTGTATTTTACGAATACAGCGCCGAGCATGAATCCGAGAAGGCTTGCGTAAATCGCCTGAAAAACATTTCCGTGGAACACGCCGAAAATTATTCCCGCAAATATGACCGACAGCCATGCGGGCAGGGCGTGTCTCATACGGGTGACCATAAATCCTCTGAAAACGAGTTCCTCGATTATCGGCGCGAGAATGATTCCGCCGATGATATAGGGAACTATGCCGCCTGCCGTATAGACGGTCGTGGTCTGACTGTAATTTTCAAGCAGGCTGTCGGGAATAATGCCGGTCAGCGAGAGCAGGTTGATGGCAATCGTCAGCGTACCGTTTGCGCAGAATCCCATGAAAAAGCAGGTGAGAATCGAGCCTGCCGATATTTTCGTGAACAGTCCTCTGTTGTCCTCTCTTGCGGGAGAGCGTTTGGTAAGCAGAATAAAGAGCGCGAATACGGCGGCGACGAAAATATCCGAGATTATCGTTATCGTCATCGCGTTCGAGTATATCGCGTCGATGACATAGGTCATCAGAGCGTCGAAATCAAGTTCGCTTCCGCTGTTCATTACATAGCCGAACGCGTAGACAAATTCGGCGGCGAAATTGACCGCGAGAAGTATTCCGTAGTAGAGCGCGAAATAGCCGAATGCTTTCAGTATCCACACAAACTTGCGGCTCTTTTTCGGCTTCGCTTCGGGTGTCCGGGCTTCGGCTGCCGCCGCTTCGACCGTGTTACTTACGGGTGCGGGCTGCTCGGCTGCTTCTTCGGGCTTGTTTTGAAGCTCGGTATTTTGATTTGTTTCAAATTCGTTGTCGGGCATAAAAAATTCTCCTTCGATGTCTTTAATCTTTAATCGGTGTTTTTCTGTTTTCCGAATAAAATCTCGAATATGCGATTTTTCGCATAAATGCGATTATCGTGACAGCCGACGCAAATCCGGTTGCCGCTTCGAACGCGACCGCCGCCTTGACCGCTTTTTTGGTGAAGAGAATTTTCGACGGATCGGTCAGATCGGCGAAAATAAAGCAGAGAACCGCGACTGCGGCGATTATCGCAAGTGCCGGGAATATCGAGAGGGCATACCGGCGGTCGCAGATGAATTTGACGAGAATTATCGAACATTCGAAAATGAGAATCCACGAGAAAACGGTCATAAGCGATTTTGTCATCTCATGGTCGATAAACGCCATTGTCGGGTTGAATCTGTCGGTTATGTAAAATGTCAGCATGGTGAGTGAAATCGCGATAAGAAAATGAGCGAGCGTATAATAAATTCCGCGGAAAAATTTCATTGCAGATGCGAATTTACAGCCGGACCGGCCGCAAACTGTTCTCCTTTCCCAAGATTTCGGCTGCGGCGGTCAGTCGGTCGATCCGACGATCTCGCCGATGCAGATGATGTCGCTGATACGGCGTTCCGAGCCGTTGGCGTTCGCAACCTTTACGAGCAGATCGCCGCGGTACCAGCCGTAGGTAGACGCGCCGCCGTCGAGATTGTAAGCCGACTTGCAGCCCGCGTCCTCCATAATCTGCGCGAGGACATCGAGGTTTACTCCGACGCCGTGCGACGCCTTTTCGCTGTTGTTTCTGTATCCGTTGACGACCGCGAGCACATAGTGACCGGGCTCAACACAGCCGATCGCGGCGCGCGGATTCCACTTCCAGAGGCTTGAATCAATGTCGGTGAGCGCGTTGCCGTTTCCGTCCATCAGCTCGGGACCGAAGCTCCAAATCTGGTACGGACCTTTGGCGGCAATCTCGTCCCAGTCGTATTCTTCGGGCGATATCGTTTCCATGCTGCCGTCCCAGTAGAGAACGCAGATGTCCTCGGTGATATAGCTTGATTTTCTGATGATGTTTCCGTTGCGCACGATGACCTTTTTCGACTTGTCGTAGCCGTAATAGAGGTCGCCGCTTATCGCCGCAATCGTGTCGACGATTTTGCTGCCTGCGGTATCCATGTCGACAAGGTCTTCGATGTCGAGATAGCCTTTTGCATACGAGGTGTAGAGATTCTCCACATTTCTCACATAAACGTCTATGACATAGTAGACGACATGTTCGCTCGATGTCGCGCCGCCCTGATAGTATGCCTGAGTGAGCTTTCCGTCAAACGATGTCAGCTTCATATAAATATCGTGGCTTTGGTAGCTGTCGTCGGTGATGTTTATGCTGTCATCGGACGAAAAGAGCATACCGAATTTCTCGCCGAAATCGCCCGATGTGTCATAAGACGGTTTCGGCTCTTCGGCTGTCGTCACATCCGCCGAGCCTGTGGACGGTGTGTCGGTCGTCGGGACGTTTGATGTTGACGGCGTTTTCGTCGTCGTTTTTATCGGTTTGGTGAAATCCTGACTGCCGCTGTCGGTGTCGGTCGCGGTGTTGTCAAGCCCCCACAGCTTTTTTACATGATGAAAATAGCAGAACGAGAGCAAAAGAGACGCGGTCAGCAGAAGATCTATCGCGACTATGACCGCGGCATTTAACGGTTTTTTCGGTTTTCGGCTCATTATCGTCCGCTCCTTTGATTAAATATCGGTGTCGCCGTCCGCGTCGGCCGCTTTCTGCTTTTTCTTGCCGAAAACAAGCGCTTTCTGCACAAAATATGTCAGAATGAACATAATCGTTTCGGCAAGCGGACTTGCGATTTCGGTCGGGATATGTACGAGCCTGACGAGAATTTCGAGAAGTCCGAGATTTTTTATGAGAAATACGGGAATCGCAACGGTATAGTATTTCGCGTATTCGGGACCGATTTTGCCGTTGTCATGGAAAACGAACCCGCGGTTGACGAAGAAGTTCATATTTGACGACACGATCCAGCCCGCGGTGGCGGCGATTTCGAGATTCGCGGGAACATCTTCAAGCAGATGTTCGAGCAGAAGCAGAATTATATAGTTTACCGCGAATGCGGCGAGAGATGACAGTCCGTATCTGATAAAAGTGACCGACAGAAGTTTTTTTATCGAATTTATTATTTTTTTCAAAGCCCGGGTTAATCCTTTCGGAAAATATAAGCGGCAAAAAGATTTTCGGAGATTGCCCGACGCCGCTTTTAACCTAAACATTTTACACCCCCTTTGTGAATGTTTTGTGAATATCGCAGAACTCTTTTCTTAATATTTCGCGGTACGGGCGGCGGAAAGCCGTATTTTACATAGATTTTACACAAAACGGGCAAAAATGACGGGGCATTATTGACAAACCGACAAAACTGCGGTATAATAGCGCGAAACCGAGCCGTACCGTCGCGCGATATGTTGCCGTAAGGTATTATCGTGAGGAAAGTCCGGGCTTCAAAGGGTCGGGATAAC
>CAZHPU010000170.1:0-3958 GCA_964534435.1 uncultured Lachnospiraceae bacterium
GAACCTGAATGTCGCGCGGGCATTTCTGGTCTTCGACTTCGGGCTCTTCTTCAAGTACTTCGAGTATCTTGCTGAGCGATGTGAAAAACTGAGTTATGTTACGCGGAATCTGATTTATCTGCATCAGCGGCTCGTAAAGTATGCTCGCGTAGCTGTTGAACTGGTTCAGTTCGCCGACCGACATTGTTCCGCCGAACAGCAGAATGTTGCCGTAAAGCAGGATGAGATAGTTGCCGAATCGAAGTATGAAGCCGACAATCGGGAAGAAAAAGTCGAACAGCTTGTCGGTCGACTCGTTCTGCTTTGCGTATTTGTCGACGCTCGTCGAAAAGTTCTCAACCGCGCGTTTTTCGCTTCCGTAGTTCTTTACGACTCTGATTCCGTTCAGAGTGTCCTGAAGATAGATGTTAACACGGTAGCTGAGCAGCCACGACTTGTGCCACTTTCTGCCCATCGTATCCCAAAACTTTATAATTGCGATTATCGCAATCGGAAGCGGGATAAATACAAACAGACACATCAGCGGATTTATCGTGATTAGAATGAAGAGTGCGAAAACGAATGAGAAAATCTGCGAGAAATAGGTCGGCAGCAGATTCGTGATGAAGTTCTGGACGACGCTTACGTCACCGTTGATACGTCCCATCATGTCGCCGGTCGATTTTCTGCCGAGAGAGGACATTGAAAGCGAATTCAGCTTCTCAAAGAGCTGCTGACGCATACGGAGAGTAAATTTGTTGCCCGAAAGTGCCGAGATTCGTCCGTGAATAACGCTGATGGCACGCTGCACAATGTCGAGCATTATCATCGCGATGACAACCGCGATGAATCCGCTTGTCGGGCCCGCCTTTCCGCTTTCGGGTACAATGTAATTGTTGATTGCGTTTTTCTGAACCGCGGGGATGACAAACCGAAGAACAATCGAAACCGCCGATGCGAAAAGCGGGAAGAAGAGCATCAGCCTCATGCCGGACGTCATATCCCAAAGCTTTTTGTATACATCCGATTTCTTTCTGCAGAACGGGCAGAATTTCGTGCCTTTGAGAAAACGTCTGCCGCAGGTCGGACAGAACAGCTCGGGCTCATTGCTTGTTATCGGTTCGGATGCGGCGTCTTCTTTGAGAATCTCGCAGGCGCGTGCGAGCACCGAAAAACGCGCAAGATGCTTTCCCGAAACAAAACGGCAGATAAGAGTCGTGCATCCGTCTTTTTTTACATAGAAGCCGCCGCTTCCGTAAAGCTTCTCGGTGTGAAAATCGGTCAAATCGGAAATCAAAAGATTTTCGACAACCGCCATTCGGCGTGTTTTAAGCAGATGGTGCGCCGTGACCGCGACAAAACCGTCATCGATAAAATCGTCGTTTTCTATGTCATACGGGATGCAGTAGAGAATCTTTTCGCCGTCTGCCGCCTTTTTTATGTTTTCCCTAAGTGTTGTGGGCAGTGAATATAACAGCTTCATTACCGTTACCTCCCGAAATCAGAGATAAATCTCGATGATCTTGTAACTTGCCTTGTCGAGTTTTTTCGGATTCGGTATGCAGAAGCAGTTGCCGTCGGTGTCGGTTATAAGTACACGGTCATCCTCGAGAGTGCGGATATTGTTTGTCGGGTTGTTAAGCACAAAGGTTATTCTGCCCGCACTTGTGAGAGCCTCGGTGTAATAATAACCGTATTTTTCTTTCATGCTGTAAATGTGCTTGATTTCGGGAACAAAATAACGCCTGTCGAGCTCTTCGCCGAGAAGAGCAACCGTATCCTTGTCAAAACTGTTGATGTTTTCAATCAAACCGATTTCATCGCCTCTGCCTCTCGTGCGGGTGTCGGGCTCGCGAATCGAAATATATTCGTCGGGATCGGTAATCGGAAACGATCTGACTATAACGACACGCTCGAAAAATTCCTCACCTTTTTCGGGAGTGTTAAGCGTAAGCGAAATAAGTCCGCCTTCGGATCTTGAAAAATGCGCATTTTCGGGTGTAAGCGGTATTGATTTTCTGTGCTCGAACAGTGCCGCCGCATCTTTGTCTTCGCCGTCGGCGACATCGGTTTTTTTGACATTTGCCTCTGCCATTCTTTAATTCCTTCCTTTCAGAAAAGATCGGATCAGACGCCCGATTTAACCTTCTGGAGCTGTTCGCTCTGAAGTGTGTAAAGCCGATAGAAGACGCCTTTTTTCTCAAGAAGCTCGGCATGAGTTCCCATTTCGGCGAGTTCACCGTTCTCGATTGCCATAATGTAGTCGCAGTTTTTAAGTGTTGACAGTCTGTGCGCGATTGTAATCGATGTTCTGCCGACAATCAGCTTGTCAATGGCTTCCGAAATAAGCCGTTCGGTTTCGGTGTCCATTGCCGCGGTTGCCTCATCGAGTATAAGAAGAGACGGAGAGAGCAGGAGTGCTCGCGCGATCGAAATTCTCTGACGTTCACCGCCCGACAGCGAACGGCTTCCGCTTCCGACCATTGTCTGATAGCCTTCGGGAAGGCTGAGAATAAAGTCGTGAGCGTTTGCCGCGCGTGCCGCGGCTATAACCTCCGCCATCGAAGCATTCGGCTTCGCATATCTGATGTTGTCGGCGATTGTTCCTCTGAAAAGGAAAATTTCCTGCGAAACTATCGCAATGTTGCGGCGCAAATCTTCGATTTTTATTTTCTTGATGTCGGTGCCGTCGATGCTTACCGAGCCCGAAACGACATCGTACATTCTCATAATCAGGTTCGCGATTGTCGATTTACCGCTTCCGGTGTGACCTACAATTCCGACATGGTCGCCGGCGTGAATCGTAAACGACAAATCTTTAAGAATCATTCTGTTCGGTGTGTAGTGGAAGTGAACGCGGTCGAATTTTATCTCTTTTGAGATTGTTTCAAGCGGAACCGCATCGGGGGCATCGACGATGTCGGGAGTCGTGTCAAGCGTCTCGAACATACGTGTCGCCGAGTTTGCCGCATCGGTGAAAATATTCGTAAAGGTCGAGAAGAAATAGAGCGGGTTGAATATCATTCCGATATATCCGAGATAGGTGGTAAACTCACCGTATGTCATGTTTCCGCCCATGACCTGAAGTCCGCCGAATCCCCATATTGCCTGGCTTGACATACCGATGAGAAGATTCGCCACCGGGAATATCGTCAGCGTGATGAGGTTGGTGTAAAGGTTGACTTCGTACAGCTTCTTCGCGTATTTCGCGAATCTTTCGTTTTCGGCGTCCTCTTTGGCAAATGCCTTTACCACGCGCACACCGTTCAGCGAATCGGCCATAACCGTGTTCATCGAGGAGCTTCTTCTCCAACCGATCGAATAGGAATGCCAGAGCTTCGGGAGCATATGCTTGAAAATCAGAATAATAATCGGAACGGGGACAAAGACTATCAAAGTCAGCTTCCAGTTTATCATGAAAAGGAAGATTGCGAGTCCGATAAAGTTCAGTACGTTTATAATCAGATAGGGAACACCGTCAATGAAAAAGCTTCTGATTCTCACAACATCGTTGTCGACTCGGCTGATAAGTCTGCCCGTCGGGTTTTGGTTGTAATAAGAGAGCGACAGCTTCTGCAGAGCGGTGAAAATATCTTTTTTCATCGTTGCCGTAACTCTGTTCGACATTTCGGCATTTGCTCTGCTTTGCACTATGCCGATAATCAGGGATACCACGGCAAGCCCGAAAATCAGAAATACAACCGCGTAAACATAGCGTATGTCATGCAGGCTTCCGGTCAGTTGATTTCCCGCACTGTCATAGGTCGGCTCGCTGATAACCTGGTCGTACAGCAGCTTACCGCTTATCAAAGGCGAAAGAAGAGATATTGCGGATGTCGCAAGCAGACAGATCAGAACTTTGGTGAGCTGCCATTTGAACTTTCCGAAATATTTCAGAATACGCAGAATAGTGTGCTTTCCGCCCGTGCAGTATTCGCAGATTTTGCGCCTTTGATCTTTGAAAGGTCTGCCGCATTTC
>CAZHPU010000171.1:0-3860 GCA_964534435.1 uncultured Lachnospiraceae bacterium
CAGATGCCGATTTTGTAGTTTCCTCAAATTACTGTCTTATCGGCACACGGCAAATGCCCGTTTTTTTGTTTTACAAAATAAGCTCACATCATCGGAAAGCCGACAAACGATTCATAGCCTGCCGCTTGCAGACAGTCGCAGGCACGGTCGGCAAGATCGTTATCGGTAAAAATGCCGAACACCGACGGCCCGCTTCCGCTCATCATGGCGGCGTGCGCACCGCAGTGATACATTATCCGCTTTGCCGCATTCACGGCGGGTCTTACCGCAGACACGCTTTTTTCAAAGGCATTATACATATTACCGCACACCGCCGCAAGATCGTTTTTTGAGAGTGCCGCAATCATATCCGCACTGCTTCTGTTTCCCGATTCAACCGTCGAATATGCATCTGCCGTGGACACACCTTCGCCGCCCTTGGCTATGACGATTATAACATCGTGCGGAAGTGACTGTGCGGGTGTCAGCAGTTCGCCGATTTCCTCGGCATGTGCGGCACCTCTCATCATACAGAACGGAACATCGGCGCCTATCGTGCCGCCGAGTTTATAAAGCTCATAATCTCCGAGTCTTTTCAGCGTTTTTTCCATCAGCAGCAGAACGCCTGCGGCATCTGTCGAGCCGCCCGCAAGTCCCGCGGCAATCGGAATATGCTTTTCTATATCGATATGAATATCGACATTGCCGACCTGCGCGGCTTTCAGATAGGTCGCCGCCGCCTTAACGGCAATATTGCTTTTCGCATCGCTCAGCGTCGGATTCGAGCATGACAGGATTATATTCCCCGTCCCGGTGCATATTCCGACGCTTACAAGATCGCAGAGATCGACAGCCTGCATCACGCTGTCGATATTATGATAGCCGTCGGGTCTTATATCCCCGACCTCGAGAAAAAGATTTATTTTGGCGGGACAGAATATTTTCGACACTTCCATATATCAATCACAGCCGCCCGTGTCGGGCGGTTTTCCTTACATTATTTTTTTATTCGCCGTATCTGCCTCTACTTTATGCTTAATACTATCGGGCTGCGCCTGATTTTCACGGCATCGTGCGGGCAGAGTTCCTGACAGCAAAAACACTTTATGCAGTTTTCGGGATGGATAACCGCTCTTTTTTTCACGGTATCAAGTGTAATTGTCTTTTTCGGGCAGGAACGCATACATTCGCCGCAGCAGACGCACTTTTTGGCGTTTATCTGCGGACGCGGCTCGAACAGTTTCATTATTCTCGCGTTTGAGAGATAGCGGACAAGTCCCTTTCGGCTGTCGGGCGGTACAAAATCGGCAACACGCACTTTTTCTGGAGATTCGCCCGAAATCGATATATCGTCACGGTCAAAAAGTTTTCTTTCCCGTGAAATCATGACGGTCGGCACGTTCTTTCCGTGCATAATAATATCGGCACAGACGGCATCAACCGCAAACGGATTCATACCTGCTGCAACGAGTCCGAGTTTTCTCGGTTTGCCGTTGGTCGGGCCGTTACCCTCCATTGCGACAATCGCATCGACTATATTTATCATTTTCGCACGCGAATAATGCATTGCGCAGAGATCGACGAGCATTTCGCAGAAATCGCCGACATTCGGAAATCTCGCGTGCATTTCGAGCTTTTCGGTTCCCGGAATGCTGCCGAAAAGATTTTTTACCGCCGCCGACATAGTCGTAAGTCCGTGTGTTTTGAGTTTAGACAGATTTATAATCACATCGGCATCGGCAATCGGTTTGATTATGTTGAAATTTCTGACTGCGGTTCCCTCTTTATAATCGAGTCGCCGTGCGGAACAGTCATAGTTCAGCTTCACGCCGTTTTCTTCAAGTTCCGACATGGCATCGGCGGTCATGCATCCTTTATAAATCGAGCGCAGAGCCGTTTCGTTATACGGGCCTGACGGGCTTTCGGCAACAGTCACCGATTTTGCTTCGCGTTCGGCAGCCGCGACTGCCGCCGCATAAATAAATGACGGATGAGTTGTACCGCCTGCCTGCGGATCCATTTTCCTGACGAAATTCGGTTTAATTACAACATTTTTACCGACGAAAAAATCGCCGCCGCATCCGAGGTTGTCAAGCAGTTCGCGAAAATATTCAAGTGTGGCTTTTTTATCATAGGTCTCGATTTTTTTTATGCATACGGTTGTCATATCAAGTATCTTTCGTCTTCCTCGTTAATAGGGTATTTCTTTTCGAATCATTCTAACACATTTCGAAAAAAAAAACAATAGATTTTCATATTTCACTTGATTTGCATCGGCTCTTGATGTAAAATATAATCATAAAATATAATGTGATTTACATAAAGACATTTACAGCGGAGGTTTCAGCCGAATGAAGAAAAACCAAAAGTATTCAACAATCGCATTTTATGCCTGCCTTGTGGTTCTTTTTGCCGTGGTATGTGTATATTTTCTTCTCGGAATCGACAAAAACAGATATTCCGATCTGTTCTCAAAAACTCAGAACATTCTTCTGAAACTTCTGATTGGTGCCGTGGTTGCATATATTCTCAATCCGATTGTGAATTTCTTCGAGCATTGGGTTTTCGTCAAGAGGTCGGAAAGACATATCATCATCGACCGCAGAAAGCTTGCCGGGGCAAAAGGCGAAAATATGTCGCTTGTTCAAATGTTCGACGAGGCGGGCAAGCTGTATGAAATTCACCGCCGTGAAGATTACGAGGCGGCAGTCGAGAAATTCAAAGCAGACGAAAAAAAGAACAAAAAAAGAGTTATTTTCAAGAAGAAAGAGCCGACTCTCAAGCTTCATCCGCTCAGATGGCTGTCGGTCCTTTGCACCATGCTGCTTTTTCTCGGTATCATCGCTCTGCTGATCTGGGCGGTCGCGCCGCAGATTTCGCGAACGGCCACAGACCTTGTGGGACGTCTTACCGATTTTTCCCGCACCGCTTATGACTACATACAGAAAATATCCGAAAACGAGATGATCGCCGAGATTATTTCCTCACTCGGAGACAACGGAATCGATGTTGCGGCTAAACTCCGCGAAATGAGCAATTCGCTGATTGATATGCTGAACAAAACGCCCGAGGTAATATTTAGTTTTGCATCCTCTCTCGGACAGGGGCTTTACAGCTCTCTTATCGGGCTTATACTCGCCGTATATTTTCTCTTTTCGAAAGAGCTTCTACTCTCGCAGTTCAAGGCGCTGATAGACAGTTTTCTTCCCGACAGAGCCTGCTACTGGATCAAATTCATTGTAAAAGATATTGATGTCAAGTTCGGAAAATTCATTGAAGGAAGACTCATAGACTCGCTGATTGTCGGGCTGCTGTCGTTTGTCATATTCGCCATTTTCAGACTGCCGTATCCCGCAATGATTGCGCTGATAGTCGGTGTCACAAACATCATCCCGTTCTTCGGTCCGTTTATGGGCGCAATTCCCTCTGCCGCAATCATACTGATTACCGAGCCGAACAAAACAATTCCGTTTATAATTCTGATTATCATAATTCAGCAGCTTGACGGAAATCTTCTCGATCCGTATATTCTCGGTGACTCGCTTGAGCTTCCCCCGGTCTGGATTATGGCATCGATTATCATAATGGGCGGGCTGTTCGGATTCTTCGGAATGTTCTTCGGTGTACCGATTTTCGCGGTAATCCTTACCCTCGTCAAAGAAATGGCATCTATTTCACGAAAGAAAAAAGAGACAAAAGCCGCTGCATCATCGACAGAGCAGTCCGCCGATGATTTGCCGAACGACAAAGATATATTATCATAATCGGAATACAGCAACAGCTAACCGCCGACAGAAAATGTCGGCGGTTATTTTGTCATATTGAGAAAGAAGCAGATGCGCACCTACCGGTACGCATCTGCTTCTAATTTTGTTTAATTC
>CAZHPU010000172.1:0-3763 GCA_964534435.1 uncultured Lachnospiraceae bacterium
CAACCAAAATTTCATATTCACTTTCTTCGGTTTCATCATTCTTTATAGCTAAATCGACTCCGGTTTTTTCGGCGATAGACGATTTGAATCCGACATAAAGCTTGCTTGTTTCGGTTTTTTCAGAAGCAGGGCTTATAATCGTATAATTGCTGACTCCATCGGCAATTACGGGAAATGTTACATTAACATTTGTATCGGATGTATTGCTTGCGTCTTGAGTGTTTTGACTTTCTTTTGTTGTGCAGCAGCACAAAGATGCGGTTAATAAAGCAACCGAAAGAAAAATACAAAGCAGTCTGATTATTTTATTCATATCTTTACCTCATTTATTTTTTGACTTTTGATTACTGTTTAACAATGTCTTGAACAATCTGATTCATTTTATCTTCCGATTTTTCCATTTCTGAAACAAGTTTGAATTGCGTACGAGCACGGTCTAAATTATGCTCGGCACGGCTTATCTTGAAATACTTGTCACCGTTAAGATAATCTGTCAAGAAACGCATACCGCATTCGAAGGTAAGAAGTTTTGCGGAAAAAGGAAATAGTTTAATTTCATTTTCGGTATACAATCCGTTAAGACCTTGAATGAATCCTTCTGTAAATGACTTAAATAATGCCAAGTCAAAATTAACCTTGGATAAATCGGTTTCATCTTCGGCAGCGGTGGAAGCTCCGTATCTGATGGCGTCGCCGTAATCATAAAGAAGCGAGCCCGGCATAACCGTGTCAAGATCAATAACACACACGGCCTTTCCGCTTATATCATCAAGCATAACATTATTAAGTTTTGTATCATTATGTGTAACCCGTACGGGAATTTTCTTTTCTTTGATATTTGAAGTTATAACATCGACATAATTTTCTCTGGACAGAATGAAGTCGATTTCTTTCGAAACATATTTCTTTCTTCCTGCCGTGTCTTTTTTTAATGAACTCAGAAACTGATTAAATCTTGATCTTGTATTGTGAAAATCGGGGATAACCTCAAATAATTCGTTTGCGGGAAAATCGGAAAGTAAGGCCTGAAATTTGCCAAAGCCATATCCTGCTTCGTAAAAGCGGCTCGGTGATACCGAATCATAACTCTTAGCACCTTGTATCAGTTTATAAACTCTGAAAACACCTTCCGATGTTTCAACATACGGACAACCGTCTATCGTATGAATAATGGTCAGTGTTTCCCTTTCGGGATCTCCCCCGGCACTTTTGATTTTTTCTTTAAGATGAGCTGTAACCAGCTCAACATTTCTCATGAGCTCTTTATAATTCGGAAAAACATTTGTGTTTAATCGCTGAACCACATAATCGCCGACTACATATGTGTCATTTATATGACCATTTCCGAATGGCTGAAATTGTTCATCAATTTCGTATCTTTTAAGTACCTGCGTAATTATATTGTTGCTTTCATTTTCCATTTCAATTTCAAATTTCTGCCGAAATGCGGTAGATCTATCCCTCTCTTTAATTATTAGTTAATTATAACATAACACATAAAGAAAAGTCAATAGAATATATTGACATTGTCAACCGTCTATGATAAAATGAATTTAAGAAATTAAATGAGGTGAATTCAAATGGCAGGTAAATCATTTAAAACTATCAGCCTTTTTTTGATTATTGCGGCTTTATTAAGCGGATGTAATCAAAATACACAGTTAAATACCGAAGCGACGAATACAGAAAAAGGATCTTTAATTACTACTGCCGCATTAACGGAAGACGGCAAGTCTGATCCGCAGGAAAAAGAAATTACAATATCTTGCGGGAAAAATACAGCAAGCGGAAACGGAGTTGTTGAGCTTAAGCTGGATAAATCCACATTTAAGAAAGGCGCAAAGATTGAGATTCAACTGCCGGAGGGCGAACATTATTTAGCGGTTAATATTTCAAAAGACATAATGGAGGAAGCAATTGTTTATCTTCCGGAGTCTAAATTCTCATATATTATCCCGAATTTTTCATACAGTTACCCTGCGAAGATGAAGAGTGCATATTCTCATACAATAACCGCAAGAATTCCGGATAATTCCGAACTTTCACAGTCACATGTTCTGTCATTAAATCCGTTTGACCTTATTGATGACTCAACCAAAATTACGGGATATAAATACAAATCGTATTGGTCGGGCAGCGTTTATCCTCATGCCTCAACATCAAGTGTATGCAGAGTTTCCGATAGTGAAGAATCAAAATACCAATTTGAAGCGCGAAATGCGATTGACGGATATACTAAAAATAAAGGCCACGGAAATTATCCGTATCAGTCATGGGGACCCGATTCCGATTTCAGCGAAACGAAAGGATATCTGCTTATCGATTTCGGACATGATGTTACGGTTGATATGCTTAATTTGTATATAAGAGCCGATTTTCCTCACGATACATACTTTAATTCTATGACAGTCGAATTTTCGGATAAGTCGACATTGACTTTTGAAATAAGCAACGACGCAAACGCGCAGACTTTTAATTTAGGCGGAAAAACTACGTCCTATGTAAAAATCAAAAAACTTGAGAAGGTTGATCATGCCGGATGGGCTGCAATTACAGAAGTCGAAGTCGTCGGAAGTGAAATTGTAAGCTGACTGAATATCAGAGATTGTACTTGAAAGGATTAAATAAAACATTAAATGAACGATAATAAAGAAGAAATTTGTTATAAACCCGATATTCTTGATATACATTACAATCAATCTTTGTCATCTCTTTCAATTGATGATCCCTGCCTTGTTTCTTATGCAGGTATTTATATTCTATACGGAACTCTTGCTCAGCACGAAGCGGCAATCGCGGCTTACGGAACCGATTCCGGAGTTTTTTGCTATTTAAGTCATGATCTTTCAAAATGGTCGGGGCCGTATTTGACGGTGGTTTCTAAAGACGGGTTTGATTCTTTTGAAGCTCCTAAAGTAGTTTTTTTCAAAAGCAGATGGATAATGTTTGTAAAATGCAGAAAAGAAAACTGTGATTTCCTTTGCACATTTGCATCCGAAAGTCCGTTTGGAAATTTTGAGTTAGAGTCAACGACAGTTTGTCAGGGTGATTATTCAATATATAACAATTCGGATAATAGTTTATCGGTCTATTTGGCTCGCGGATCCGAACTGTATTTTTGCGAGTTTGAATATAAAAATTATAAATTAACGAAACCCAAATTGATTGCCGAAAAGTTGAATTCACCTTCCGCACCCGCAATCTTCAAAAAAGATAATGACGAATTATGCTTGATTTTAAGTTCCTCCAAAGGTCTTGAGCTACTGAATAAAAACGAAAAGTCGGATTCCATTGAATATAAAAAGAAGTGTCTCGATAAAAAGCTGAAAGGTTGTAAAGTTTGTCTGCTTTCCGAAGATTCTAATTCATCAAATATACTGCTCTGCTGTTCCGACAGTAAAATCAGCGTTTATCAAGTTGAGCAAAATCGAAAAAATATAAAAGTCAAGGATTATATGGTAAACGAGTCTTTAACCGAAAAAAGCAGCTCACTAAATGAAAGCAAAACTTCAGACAAGAAAAACAAAGTGAATCTGCATATTCCCATTGATTCATCTGCTGTTGCGGCACTGATGATAGCACTTCTTTCCGCCGGAATCGGGATAATTCTCGGTATAAAAGGATCAAATGAAAGCAAAAAATAAGTAATTTTTCCTGATTACCGATTTTAATGATTATTCTGTTAAAATCGCGTGCATAAAAAACACAAATGTAAAACGGATGCTTTTCCGAATATCGGAAAGGCATCCGTTTTAATATACTG
>CAZHPU010000173.1:0-3722 GCA_964534435.1 uncultured Lachnospiraceae bacterium
CGAGCAGCAGAAGATCGGGTGATGTCATACTGCACATAAGCAGAGTCAGCGCCTGACGCTGACCGCCCGACAGCATTCCGACCGGCACATCCATTCTGTCCTCGAGTCCGATTCCGAGAGTTGCCGCCGCCTCGCGCGCCTCCGTCTTTACCCTGCCGCTCATCGCGATTTCAAGGCCGCATCTTTCCGATTTTATCTTCGCAATCGCGAGATTTTCGGCAACCGTCATCGACGCGACCGTTCCCTGCGCGGGATTTTGAAAAACTCTGCCGATTTTTTTCGCCCGTTTGTATTCGGCAAGATTTGTTATATCCCTGCCGTCAAGCAGAATTTTGCCGCAATCGGGCATAAGTGAGCCGCTTATGAGATTTAAGAGAGTGGTTTTGCCCGATCCGTTCGAGCCGACCACCGACACAAATCCGCCCGTTTCCACCGACAGCGAAAAATTATCGAAAAGCTTTGTTTCGTTGACCGTTCCCCTGCCGAAGGTTTTATCAACAGCGCGAAGTTCAAGCATTTTTCCCACCTCCGGTTTTCTTTACCGCCGATTTTTTTCTCATACCCGAGAAAAACGCCGAAATACGGTCATTGAAAATAAGAATCAGCGCGAACATCACGGCATTCAGCAGTTTCAGATATATTCCGTTGGTGTCTATCAAAACGAGGTAGTTAAGGCAGAGCGAATAGATAATCGCGCCGAGGATAACCGCGGTCGTATCCTTGAAAAATCTGACCGATGAAAATACGGCAAGTCCGATTATTACCGATGCGAGCGCAAGCACGACCTTGCCGCTTCCGCAGCTGTTGTCATACTGCATATAGAGCTGCGAGTAGAGCGCGCCCGACACGCCGACAAGTCCGTTCGCAACCGAAAGACCGAGTATTTTGAATCCGCCCGCGTCTCTGCCGCCCGCGATTACCGTCATTTCGTTGTCGCCGGTCGCGCGAAGCATATATCCGATTCTTGTTTTGAGGAAAAGATCAAGCAGTATCTTGACGGCGATGACCACAACAAGCAAAATCGCGATGATTACATAGTCGCGCGCGCCGCTTCCGACCGCCGCCGCAATTCCTCTGTTGAATATGCCGGTAAGCGATTTTGAACGGTAGGAGAATATCGTTGTGGTATATCCGGTTTCCGAGAGCAGTTTGGTAAGAGCCAGATTTACCGACATAAGTCCGGTCATTACGATAATCGCGGACAGAAGTTTGCCGATTTTGAATTTCACGTGGAGAATCCCCGTAACCGCGCCCGCCGCCGAGCATACGGCAAATGCCGCGATAATCGCAAGTACGGGATGCAGTCCGAGCCTCAGCATGAGCGCGGTCGACACAACCCCGCCGAGCGGAAAAGTCCCGTCCGCCGACATATCGGGAAAGTCGAGAATCGAATATGATATATACATGCCGAGCGCGAGAACCGCGAAACAGAGTCCCATCTGCAGCCCGTCTATCGTAGTCTGAAAAAAGAGCATATTATTCTTCCTTATTCTTGTTTTGTCGGTATTTCGCCGATTTTGCCGAGTTTTCGGTGCCTTTCGGCGTTTTATCCGACGTCGGTCGCGTCGAAATCTTCGGGAAGGGTGAGTCCGAGCTTCTTTATAACGCCACTGTTAATATAGTTTTCGGGATCGGTTATAACGGCTACCGGAATATCGTCGGCGGATTTCCCCGTAAGAATTGCGGCTGCCGCCTCTCCCGCCGATTTTCCGACCGTAATATAGTCAATCGATGCCGATGCCGCGCATCCCTTTTTCACCTGCTCGACCTCCGAGCCGAACACGGGTATCCCCGCCGCATCGGTAAGCGGAAGTATATTCGATGTGAGTTTGCCGACAATCGTGTTGTCGAGCAGATTCACGAAGCAGTCGACATTTTCGGAAATCAGCGCATTGACCTGCGTATCGATTGTGTTTATGTCTGCGACCGCACGAACGTTTACCGACATTCCCTCGTATGCCTTCGCGGCCTTTTCGAGCATCTGGACCTGATAGGGCGATGACGATTCCTCGGTCGAATAGAGCACGCCGATTTTGAGATTTGTTCTGCCCATAACCGCGGTAACAGTTTCAAGCTGTTTTTCGAAGTTCGGAACATCGGATGAGCCCGTGACATTCTTGTAATTTTCCATAACCGAGCTGTCGGTCACGGCGCAGTAGACGACCGGTACCGAGCTGTCGGCTGCGGCATTGGCGGCGGCAACCGCCGACGGTGTCGCAATCGCGATTATCACGGACGCTCCCTTGTTGACAAGCTGATTGCACTGAGTCTGGGACACGCTCGAATCGAAATTGCTGTTGAGATATTCGATTTCATAGTCGTCGAGATTTATTCCCGAATTTTTCAGTCCCTCTATAATGCCGTCATAGCAGTTGTTGAGCGATTCGTGCGAGCCGAACTGCACGATTCCGATTATTTTTTTGCCCGATGAGCAGGATGAGAGCATCACGGGAAGTGCGGTGACGAGAAGCAGAGCGGCAAGAAGCACCGATATTATACGCATTTTATTTGATTTTTTCATGACATATGCCTTTCTTTTAATTAAATTTTGTTTTTCCGTATAATGCAGGTTAAACTCAAAAAAAGGAAAGCCGCCATCGTATACCCGAAAAATACATAACACACCCCGCAAATAAAAAAATCCCAAGCACAGCTTCGGCTGTGCTTGGGACGAAACAACATTTTCAATAATGAAAACAAATTCCGCGGTACCACCCAAATTGACGCTTTCACGCCCGCTCATTCACACAAATATGTGATCCGTCTTTTTACGGGTACGGTTCCCGTCGGCTGCTACTTGCTTGCGCTTTCGGCCGCCCTCGGAAGTCCATTCGCTCTCGTAATCGCCGCCGCAATCACACCGTCTGCGGCTCTCTGGAGGTATCCCCGAAAGTTACTACTCTTCGTCATCGGTTTCTGTTTTTCGAATTCTACCACACTATCGGCAGAATGTCAATAGTTTTTTTGCTTTTCGCAAAAATAAATTCCCGATACAGTGTATCGGGAATTTATGGTGCACCCTCGGGGACTCGAACCCCGGACCCACTGATTAAGAGTCAGTTGCTCTACCAACTGAGCTAAGGGTGCGTACGCTCCTCGGCTATTGCCGCGGAACAGCTATTATTATAGCATATATTTTCGGTTTGTCAATAGTCTTTTCAAAAAAATTCGCGGTTTTTCGGCTCATTTTCCCGCTGTAACGGTAATTTGCCGAAGTCGGAGAGGCGGACTCCGACTTCGGCGGCTGTCATCTCACAGCTTAGCCTATACCCTCGTAAAATCCGAGCAGATCGTCATAATATCCGAACAGGACATCGTCGGTACAGCCGTAAATTTCGTGTTTCGATTCGGGATAGATTTTCAGCGTGCAGTTCGGGAGACGTCCCGCAAGCTCTTTCTGCGGCTCGGCGAGAACGACCGTGTCCTTCCCCGCAATCGCCAAAAATATCGGTGTTTTCACCTTTTCGGGCACACCCTTTTTGAGAATTTCGGGCCCGACTTTCAGCGACCGGTAAATCCAGCCGTAGGTTGTGCAGGCGTTCTGATAGCAGGGGGTGCTGCTCTTTATCTTTTCGTATTCGTCAAAACGGACTTTGCAGGTCTTGCATGAATTTTCGAATTCTTCGTGGCCGCTGTACGGGGGCGATATAAAGGCGCGTTTTTCTTTCATTCCGAAAAGAACGGCGGCGCCCGCAACCGCTTTGCCCACCCACATCGGAATA
>CAZHPU010000174.1:0-3700 GCA_964534435.1 uncultured Lachnospiraceae bacterium
GCAGTGGTTGTTGATATCCAATGCCGTGGTGAGCGAAGCATCCGAATAATCGGTGCAGTGAACGCCTGTCAGACGGTAGTTTATGTAGTCTTTCGGGAGCATGATTTTGCGTATTCTGTCGAAATTCTCTTTTTCGTTATTGCGCATCCAGAGAATCTTCGGGGCGGTAAAGCCCGCAAATGCGATGTTGCCCGTCCACAGCGACAGCTTTTCTCTGCCGATTTCATTGTTCAGATAATCGGTTTCGGCGGCCGTTCTGCCGTCATTCCAGAGAATCGCGGGCCTTATCACCTTGTCGTCGGCGTCGAGCGTTACGAGCCCGTGCATCTGTCCGCCGACACCGATTGCGGCGATGTCGCAGGCGTCTGTCCCCGATATCAGTTCGGGTATTCCGTCGGCAAGTGCCGTCCACCAGTCTTCGGGATTCTGCTCGCTCCATCCCGGTTGAGGGAATGAGAGCGGATATTCACGGCTTACACTGTTGAGAATTTTTCCTTCGGCATCGGTCAGAAGAAGCTTCAGCGACGATGTTCCGAGGTCTGCTCCGATAAAATATTTCATAAAATCACCTCATGCCGCCGTCGGCGGATTTTTTTCATTAGGTATTCATACGGTTTCAGTATATATCACAAGAGTTGACTTTTCTCGCTATTTTGTATATAATATATAGACAGAATTTGACATTCGGAGGGCTTATGTTCTACCAGTTTGACCATTTGACCACACCCGACTATGTAAAAGTCGAAACGGGCGAAAATTTCAGCTTCCCGATGCATCTGCATCAGTGCTTTGAGCTGATTGTGCTTACCGACGGGAATATGACCGTTAATGTCGACGGAAAAGATTACAGACTCGAAAAGGGAGACGCGCTGCTCATTTTCCCGAATCAGCTGCATATGCTCGATTCGACGCGCAGCCGTCATATTCTCTGCATCTTTTCGCCGAAGCTCGTTCAGGCGTTCACCGCGAAAACCGACAGGTATGTCCCCGAAAACAATCTTTTTTCGCTCGACGATTATCTGCTGAACTCGCTCGGAAAGCTCGAAGATGCCTCTTATATAGAGCGCAAGGGCGTACTTTACGGCATTTGCGGAAGATTTGACAAAAACGCCGTTTATAAGGCGAAGCCGTCCGACTCCAAAAGCCTTCTGAACAGAATATTCGCCTTTGTCGAGGAAAATTTCGCCGATGACTGCTCGCTTGCCGCGCTGTCCGAAAAGACGGGCTACGATTACGCCTATCTGTCCCGCTTTTTCAGAAAGGCGGTCGGACTGCCGTATAACGGTTATCTGAACAGATACAGATTAAGCCACGCCTGCTATCTTCTGAAAAACACCTCTATGCCTGTCGTGAGATGCGCATACGAGAGCGGATACAGCTCGCTGCGCACATTCAACCGAAATTTCAAGGAGGCGATGAACACAACGCCCGCACTCTACCGTCAATGCGGAGACAATAAATAAATTTGAAAAAAATGTACAAAAACTATTTACAAATGCATTTGTAATTTGTATAATAGTGTACAGGACAACTTTGTAAATCCGAAAGGAAAGGCGTATGAAAAACATTCACCGAAACATTTTGATGCGCACCGTCTCGGCTTTGCTCGCCGCCGCGTCGACAGTCTGTGTTGCGGGCGGATGCGCTACATCCGAAAAGCCGAAAAAGACAGATGCCGCAACCGAAAATACCGCGGTTTATACGGCCGTGCCCGACGGCGGGATGACGACGGCAATGCCGCAGACGGCGATGCCGCAGACGACACCCGCAGTCGAAACGGAGACGGGCGGAAGCACGACATCCGAGAAGCCGAAAACAACCGATGCCGCGACCGAAGGCAGGATCACGACGACGGCGCCGCAGACGGCGTCCGAGCCAGAAACAGAGGAGGATTATATGATCGAAAGAACAGATTTCAAAACGCTTGACAAAGAAGAATTTTCCGAAAAATGGACTGTAATCCGCGAAAAAAAGACACGCTGGAAGCTCGAGAGCGGCAGCGGACTTGTCGTGACGACTATGCAGGGCGAACTTTACGGCAGCGACAACAGCGCTCAGAATATTTTTATGCAGGAAGCGACCGGCAACTATGTTATCGAAACGAAAATCAATCTGTCGCAGATAGCATCCGAAAACTATCAGCAGGGCGGTCTTATGATTTATGCCGATGACGACAATTATGTGAAACTCGTCTGCGCCTGCAATTTCGAGCCGGGCGTGCAGTTTGCCTACGAGAGCGGCGGGAACTTCACTTCGTGTGCAATCGTGTCGCTGAAAACCGAGGTAATCTGGCTGAGAATAAAGAAAGTCGGGAACACATACACGGCATACTATACCCCCGAAGGAATAGACAGCGGCTATCAGGAGCTCGGAAAATGCACGGTCAGCCTGAAAAAACCGCGCCGCGGACTTGTCGCCTTTAACGGCTCGACAGGCGCGAAAGCAATGAAATTCACCTTCGAATATTTCGATGTTCTGGAAACCGACGCCCCGATTACGACCGAGAAAATATACAATATGAAAATAAGCGAAACCGAACTCAGAATGAATCCCGGTCAGACGCTGACTCTCTCGGCATCGGCAATCGAGAGCGGAGCGGGCAAGGTCAGCTACCGCTCATCCGACAGCGATGTTGTGTCGGTTGACGGAAACGGCGTTATTACCGCAGTCGGCGAGGGATACGCGGTGATAAGCGCGACTGTGGAGAAGGGCAATCCCGCAGTCTGCGTTGTGTCGGTTGTGCCCGAAACGCTTTATAAATACAAATCGGTCGGCAATCCCTATCTGCCGCTTTGGGAGCATATTCCCGACGGCGAGCCCTATGTCTTCGAGGATCCCGACAATCCGGGCAAATACCGTCTCTATGTCTACGGCTCTCACGACACCGTACTCACGACCTACTGCGGTTATGAGCAGGTTGTATGGTCGGCACCCGTCGAGGATCTGACCGACTGGACATATCACGGCGAAATCTTCAAATCGACCGTGCAGGGCGTGAGCGATCTTCTGTTCGCCCCCGATATTGCCGAAGTTGTCGGCGCAGACGGCAAAAAGACATATTATTTCTATCCGAACAACCAAACCGGCGGCAGAAAGAGCATGGTCGCAAAATCAAGCCGTCCCGACGGCCCGTTTACCGTCTGCAACTGGGAAGAGGGAAGTACAAACAAAACAGAGGGACCGATCGGCTTCGATGTCGCGATTCTCTATGACGACGGCCGTGTCTACGGCTACTGGGGCTTTGAGTACGGAGATAAATGTCAGTGGGCAGAACTCGATCCCGACGATATGTCGACGCTGAAAGAGGGAACGACCGTACACAACAATCTTCCGACGGTTACCGATGTTCAAAGCGGCAACTACAATCCCGCAAACTATAACATAGTACAGGACGAAAACGTATACAAATGGGGATTTTTTGAGGCATCTTCGATACGCAAAGTCGGAAATAAATACATATTCGTATATTCGAGACGCGGACTCACGACCGAGCCCACGGGGCAGACGGTCGGTCAGCTCGCCTACGGTTACAGCGACAGTCCCGAAGGACCGTGGAAATACGGCGGAATAATCGTCGACGCGGCGGGAGAAACTCTTCCGAACGGAAACGGCGGATATGACCGCAGCTTCCCCGACAACAACACTCACGGAAGCATCTGCGAGATAAACGGGCAGTGGTACATCTTCTATCACAGATCGA
>CAZHPU010000175.1:0-3692 GCA_964534435.1 uncultured Lachnospiraceae bacterium
CAATGTGCCGCCTCCGACACCCGTTCCTCCGAGATACTCGGAGTCATATCCGCGTTTGGCGTGGACAAGTGCCGTGCCTGTTCCCATGCTTACAACAATTGCTTCGTCAAGTCCCGATAAGAAGAGCCCGCCTTTTCCGATGCTCGGAAATTCCTTTACGTGTTCGCATGGGATGTCATATGTCGGATCGGATACAAAAGATGAGCCGACTCCTGTTACCATTATTTTTTCAATATCCGGAAGTCCGATGGAATTTTCGGTTGTAAATTTTCCGAGAGCTCCGTAGAAAGATGTTATTTGATCGTTTGCCTTGACATATATGGGATCGATCAGTCGACCTTCGCTGTCGAAACCGACAATTTTGGTCGTGCTTCCGCCTACATCTATACCGATAACTACCTTCATAATTATGAATTTACCTTTCAGTTCGTTTTGCATATTTTACCACATTTGAACTTTCATTGCAACCCTCATAAGCATATAGTCAAAAATATTTTTATTTTAACTAAATGTCTTGACAAAATAGTTATTATTTTATAAAATAATGTATGACAAAATTAACGGAGGATAATAAACATGTCAGAAGAGAAAGATACACTTAATACTGAGGAAGAAGAAGACGAAGTTGAAGTCTATACACTTATAGATGACGAATCGGGCGAGGAAAAAGAGTATGAATGTATAGGCAAAACAGAGCTTGACGGCAATACATACTATGCCCTCATTCCTTATGAAGAAGAAAGTGACGAATATGTAATTCTGAAACTTGTGAAGGATAATAACGGAGACGAGCTTCTGGAAACAATAGATGACGATGACGAATTCGAAAAAATCGCATCCTATTTTGATAATACTCTTTTTGAAGAAATAGACTACGACGAAAAGTAATTTAGGCGATATTTTCACTTGTCGAAACATTCGATAGAATTGTCCTTGCGGCTGTCATTTTCCTGACCTGTGCGTGATGGTCTTTCTAAATGGACCTACACTTAAATAATGGAGCCCGGACATACTTCCGATTCGGAGTTTGCAGGCCTCCCCGATATTTTATCGGGACGTTGGAAGCACAGAAAAATCGGAGAGGGCACCGCCTTGCACAAAGCAGGGTCATAATTAAAGCCCACACGGCAGGTTGGGGTACTATTTTGAAAACGCTTGTACGATTATTTCGTACAAGCGTTTTCAATTTACGGAATATTTCACCGATATGATTTGTGAATGAACAATCGCACAACAAAAAATATAATAAAGACGATTTCCGTTATATACATCTTTTTTGTGATTTTGTGAATTTGATTTTTTGAGTCCGGCTATTATAATAAAAATACAAAAGCATATCGGAGGTATTATTATGCTTAAATCTGAAAATAAGTCAAAAAGAAGAAAGGAAGCGGCAGTCGCCGCGCTATTGGTGATAGCAATGATGTTTGCTGATTTTTCCGGTTTTTTCAGCAGCGCCGCAAGTGGTGAAAGTCAAAACGACAGTTTGTCCGATTCGCTTGTTTTCCATTATACATTTGATGATAAAAATGACCTCGGACACGATTCAAGCGGTAACGGCAATGATGCCGAAATTTGCGGAAATATTACCTCGGTCGAAGGTATACGGGGAAGCGCCGTTAAATTCGA
Source organism: uncultured Lachnospiraceae bacterium (assembly GCA_964534435.1). Classification (GTDB taxonomy): domain Bacteria; phylum Bacillota; class Clostridia; order Oscillospirales; family CAG-272; genus CAKSQF01. The sequence goes on from CAZHPU010000175.1 coordinate 1,630, forward strand.
CTCGTCATCTCATAAGAACAGCGAGGCTTACATAAAACTTCCGAGTGATAAAGTCAAGCTTTCTCAAATGACATTTATGACATGGGCAAAGTTCGATCCCGAAACCGTCGGCAGTTATTCACGTATATTTGCGCTTGAAACTTCTTCATCCGGACAGTCATTTCATATAATGACAAATAACGGCTCAACCGCGGGAGGCTATGCAACCGAACTTTTCGGAGGCAGTCCGTCAAGCGTCAAAATTGCGACAGAGGGAATGATTCCGATTTCATTTTATTCCGATTGGCATCATTTGGCACTCACTTTTGACGGAAATGTCGTAAAATTCTATATAAACGGATCTCTTATCTCCGAAACTACCGTTAAAGCGGATCTTTCCAAATGGAAGATTATCCGTGCATTTCTCGGAAAAACAAGCACATGGGGTGACGGAACATATAATGGCTGTATGGATGATGTGCGTCTTTATTCCAAAGCCCTTACGGAAGTGCAGATTTGCTCAGCTGTCCAATTTTCCGAAGAAGAGCAAAAAGACAGCGTAAAGCTGCTGACATCACTTTCGGTTGACGGAAAAGAACTCGATGAATTCGATGCTTTTCTTGACAGTTATGTAAAAGTATATGATGATTCCGTAAAAACCGTTCCGAAAGTTTCGGCAGAGGCTCCTTTCTCTGATGCGAAGGTTTCAATAAAACAGGCGACGTCGATTCCGGGTACCGCCGAAATCACAATAACTTACAGCGGCGGTGGGAAACGCACGGTTACCGTCGAATTCGTAAAGCGTTCGGATGTTAACGCCGTTCGTCCGGATAATACCGATGTAACAATCGATGATGATTTCTGGAACAAGAAACTCGAGATGTTCTCAAAAGTTACCGCTCCGTATATTATATCAAAATGGGTAAATCAGCATTCGAATTTTGCCAATTTCGATAAGGTCGCAAACGGTGACAGAAATACCCAGAATTATGTCGGCGGCATGACATGGGGCGAGTCGGATTTTTATGCCGCACTCGCAGGCTCTTGCAGACTTTATCAGCATTATCCGAATACTGTCCTGAAAAATAAGATTGACGAATGCGTCGATCACATTTATGCGGCATCCGAAAGCGTCGAAAACGGTTATTTCAGCATATATAACCTTCTTATGACCGACGGAAAGGTGTTCAGCGAGACTTCGAATCCTGCTGCCGCAATGGATCTTTTCAATCTCGGATACCTTATTGAATTCGGTATTGCCTATTACAATGCAATGGGGGATGCCCGTATTTTGAGGGTTGCCCTCCGTTTCCTTAACTTTACCGTCAACTATTCAAATCACGGTAAGGTGAACATCGTTTCTTTCCATACCGGCGTCGAATATAATATTATAGCCCTCTGCGAATGGCTGGAAAAGAATCCCGATGTAAAGAAAAACAGCCTTCTTAAAGACCTTACAATAAATGAGGACGATTACCTCGAACTCGCAAATCATCTTCTTTCATACAGAGGCGTACATACGAATCCCGACAGAGTCGGAAACAAGAATTACGGTACTTATTCCTGCGACCATGTAACATATAAAGAGCTTACAAGAGCCACAGGACATGCGGTTGTAGGCACACTTTACTATTATGCGCTTTCCGAGATGGGCAGGGTATCCGATGATAATTCGTTTACCGATGCCGCATGCAGACTGTGGAACAATATTGTATACAAGCAGATGTATGTTACAGGCGGAACCGGCAGCGTTCATTCATTTGAAGGATTCGGCGGAGATTATTATCTTCCCAATGAGTCATATTGTGAAACCTGCTCGTCGGGCGCTCTTCTGCAGCTTTCGGATTCGCTTTCGCAAATGTTTGCCGATTCCAAATATGCGGATAATATCGAGCTTGAACTTTATAACAATATTCTCGGCGGAATAGGTTCAAACGGAACCACCTTCTTCTATCAAAACCCCTTGTATTCTTCTTCCTCCGAAAGATGGACATGGCACGGCGTTCCGTGCTGCACAAAGTACGGACTTCTTATTTACGGTCAGCTCGGCAGATATATTTACTCTTACAGAACAAATGATGTTT
>CAZHPU010000176.1:0-3659 GCA_964534435.1 uncultured Lachnospiraceae bacterium
TCAACAACATCGGATAAAACTACCGATAAGCCGGGTGGCAACGGCACAAAAATCGCAGTTATTTCTGCTGTTGCGGCAGCAGCGGCCCTCGGAATTGCGGCAGTAATAATCATTTTTGTTAAAAAGAAAAAGAAAAAGCAGCAATGATGACTTTAAGTTAAAGTCAAATAAGTTCATAAATTAAATACCAAATCAAAACGCCGACATCTTGTAAATAGATGTTCGGCGTTTTGATATTAAATATAATTGCTCCTGCCGTTAAGTGGCAGGAGCAATATTCTATTTGCAAAATATAAAATTATTTTTCATCCTTCGGTTTGGTCAGATTTCTGAGGATAATAATCAATAAAATAATCACACCTGTCACAATAAATATGCCAAGCATTCCCATACCCATGATAGGCAGTGTTTTCAAAAAAGCATCAACATTTATATTCATATAATATTCTCCTCTTCAAACTTAAAGCATATTTGTAACCATATTCAAAACAAGTCCGCCTGCAATTACCGAGGCAATCTGTCCCGAAACATTTACGCCGACCGAATGCATAAGAAGGTAATTTTGATTATCTTCCTTAAGGCCCATTTTGTGAACAACACGCGCAGACATTGGGAACGCGGAGATTCCCGCAGCACCAATCATAGGATTAATTTTCTTATCTGACGGCAAGAAAATATTTATAATCTTTGCTACAATAACGCCACCTGCTGTATCGAAAACAAAAGCGACAAGTCCCAAAACGATTATGATAATTGTTTCTTTTGTAAGAAAGTATTGTGCCTGCATTTTCGTCGCAATGGTAATACCGAGAAAAAGCGTGACAAGATTCGAAAGAACCTTTTGTGCGGTTTCGGAAAGTGACTCAAGGACACCGCATTCACGTATAAGGTTTCCGAACATCAAAAAACCGATAAGTGCCACACTGCGCGGAGATACAATTCCCGTAATAACCGTTATTATAATCGGGAAAAGAATTTTGGTAAGCTTAGATACAGATTTCGGCTTATACGGCATTCTTATGAGACGTTCTTTTTTTGTTGTTAAAAGCTTTATAATAGGCGGCTGAACAATCGGAACAAGAGCCATATACGAATAAGCGGCAACCATTATTGCACCGAGATATTTTGAATCAAGATAATTCGCAACAAAAATCGATGTCGGGCCATCAGCAGCACCTATAATACCGATTGACGCGGCATCTTTAAGATCAAAGCCCAAAAGAGCGGCAAGGCTCAAAGTAAAAAATATACCGAACTGGGCGGCAGCACCGAAAATCATCAATTTCGGATTTGTCAATAAAGGCTCGAAGTCAATCATTGCGCCGATACCGACAAACAATAGCAATGGGAAAAGTTCGTTTGCAATACCCGAATTAAATAGAATATCGATGATTCCGATTTCTTCCACATTGTCATATATTTGTGTAACGGCACCGGAAAGAGGAAGATTCACGAGAATTGCTCCGAAGCCCATCGGAAGCAAAAGAGTCGGCTCCATATCCATTTTTATTGCAAGAAAGATGAGCAGGCCGCCGATTATCCACATAACAACCTGTTGCCAAGTAATATTCAACACATTTGAAAAAAGTTCTGACATAAAATCGCTCCAATTATTTTTTTCGACCTTAGTATTATATCACACAATTACATTTTTTCAATATGATTGGTATTTTTTTTACAAAAAAAAAGCTGTCAATAATCAACAGCTTATTTTTATTATCAAATTTTATTTAATTACAAACGCACGAATAACTCCGTCGATCTTCTCACAGTCTTCCGCAATCTCGGCATCAATAATTCCGTCAACATCGAAAACAGTATATGCAAATTCACCCTTGGATGCATTCTGCATACGTTCTACATTCAGTCCCTTCCCCGCAATCTTTGCCGCAGCAGATGAAATCATCGCAGGTATATTTTTATGAAGCAGACAGATTCTCGAACATCCTCCTCTGTCAAGAACAACCGTCGGATAGTTTACACTGTTCTTTATATTTCCGTTTTCAAGAAAATCGATTAACTGATTTGCGGCCATAACAGCGCAGTTATCTTCTGATTCCTCGGTAGATGCACCAAGATGAGGAATAGCTATTATTCCGGGCACACCAACCGTTTCTTCTGTCGGAAAATCAACAACATATTTGGCAACTTTTCCGTTTACCAATGCATTTTTGATATCCGAATTATTTACAAGATCACCGCGGGCGATATTAATAATACGAACCCCGTTTTTCATCTTCGAGATTGATTCTTCGTTTATCATTCCCTTTGTATCCTTAGTTGCCGGAACATGGAGAGTAATGTAATCGCTTTGCGTGTATATTTCGTTAAAATCGGCCGCTTTCTTTACCGACGATGACAATTTCCATGCAGCATCAACAGACATAAACGGATCAAAGCCGATTACATTCATTCCGAGTTCAATAGCGGTATTGGCAACCATACCGCCTATGGCTCCAAGTCCAATGACACCGAGCGTTTTGCCGCGAAGTTCGACACCGGCAAAATTTGATTTGCCCTTTTCGACAGCCGCTGCCACATTCTCATGAAGAGTCGATGCCCATTCAACTCCCGCAATTATATCTCTGGATGCAAGAATTAACGCAGCAAGTGTCAGTTCTTTAACTGCATTGGCATTGGCTCCCGGTGTATTAAACACAACAATACCCTTTTTTGCGCATTCGTCAATCGGTATATTGTTTACACCAGCACCGGCTCTTGCTATTGCACGAAGATTTTTGCCGAAATTATAGTCATGCATCGATGCACTTCTTACCATTATAGCATCGGGATCATTAACCGAGTCCGATACAACGTATTTATCGCCGTTAAAACGATCGACACCGTGTTTTGAAATCTTGTTCAGAAGTAAAATATTCATTATCAGTTACCTTCTTTTTTCGGATGCGCCTTTGCAAAGGAATCCATAAATTTAACCAAACCGTCGACAGCTTCAATCGGCATTGCATTATAGATGGATGCGCGCATTCCTCCTACGCTTCTATGGCCTTTGAGACTCATAAATCCTGCCTCTCCTGCCTCTTTGACAAAAAGCTTATCAAGTTCGGCATCGCCGGTTACAAATGTTACATTCATAATCGACCTCGAATCAGGACGAATATTATTTACGTAATAGTTTTGATTGTCAAGATAATCATACATAAGCTTTGCCTTTTTATGGTTGATCTCACTCAGCATTTCTACTCCACCCATGGAAATCACCCATTTATATACAAGACCTGCCATATATATACTCCAACAAGGAGGCGTATTATACATGGAATTATTATCTGCCATAAGCTTATAGTCAAACATAACAGGGGCATTGGGTTTCATATGACCGATAAGATCATCACGCACAATGACAACTGTTACACCGGAAGGACCCATATTCTTCTGTGCTCCGGCATAAATAAGACCGAATTTTGAAACATCCACAGGTTCGGAAAGTATGCAGGAAGACATATCCGCAACAAGAGGAATACCTTCTGTATCGGGTATATAGTTCCATTTAGTACCGTAAATGGTATTATTAAAGCAGATATGAACATAGTCGGCATCAGCTCGGAAATCATCTTTTGTCAATTTCGGAATATATGAAAAAGTCTTATCGGCAGAAGAAGCAACCAGTCTGATATCACCGTATTTCTGAGCTTCTG
>CAZHPU010000177.1:0-3655 GCA_964534435.1 uncultured Lachnospiraceae bacterium
GTGCCGAGAAGCAGAATTTTAATCATGCTTCCGACCTGATTTGAGATATTATAATCCTGACGGACGCCGGTCGCGCCGTAAGGTGATTTGTCATTCCACCACGGGCCGAAATGGAGAAGATTGTCGGGAGTTACTCCACCTGCGAATGCAACATAGACGCACCCTCCCGAGCCCTCGTCATCGATGACAAGACCGCAGCAGCCGTTGCCGCCCGAAACTCCGTCTTCCGCGCCGTAGTAAATCGTATATGCGGCGGCGAAATATTTCTTTGTGACGTGTACCTGAGTGTAGTTTGTCAAATCGGTTGAGGCGGTACCGGTCGCTTCGTAGCTGCCTTCCGAGAAGGTTGCCGCGTCAAAAACGTTGCTGTCGCTTTCGGCGAACATAAAGGTTGCCGATTTGTCGGTCAGCGCGGTTTTCCAGCCGATTTGGCCGTTGAAACTTGTGGCGGTTGCCTCGTTCGACCCGCCCCATACGGTTATCGCCGCACCGTTGAGATAGACTTTTACGGTGAGATTTGTGCCTTCATACTCGCCGAGCACGAGAATCAGCACATCGGTGTCGTAGAGAGAAGTGACGGATGTGTCCTGATATGTGCCGAACATTTGGTCTGAGCCCCACCACGGACCGCAGCGCAGTGTGCCGTTTGCGGTTTTCTGTGATGTTTCGGAGTTTAAGACATCATGCGGGAGATAAACACAGCCGTACTTATTGTCACCGTTGAAAATAATGCCGCAGCAGCCGTTGTCGCCGGTTTTTCCGGCGTACTGTGTATAGTGCATCTTATATCCCGCCGCGAAATATTTCTTGGTGACGGTAATTTCCGATGCATCCTCGTTATTACCGGAAGCGTCGACGGTCAGTGTTTCGGGCGTGTCCGCCGTTTCGGCAACAGCCGCGATCGGTGCAATCGATATTACCATCATAAGTGCGAGCGCGATTGCCAAAAATCGTTTCATAGATATTCCTCCATTGAAAATTTGTTAAAAGTCGAGCCGAGTTCACTTATTCGGCTCTTATACATAGTTATTTTACAATAATATTAACAAAAAGTCAACGAAAAGAAGCAAATCAGATAAAATCGGCAAAAGTAACAAAAAAAAATGGGGGATTTGGGCACAATTTCCAATCGGCAATGTACAATGTGCAATTACGGAAGATACGGAAAATTTTAATGGTGGGGTGCAAGTCAATTCGCTATCGCAAATTGCTTAGGGTGCCGTCCCCTACAAAGGGGCCGTTCACAATATCTAATGAATATTTTTCGAAAAATCTGCTGTCGGGGGTGACAATTTGAAAATTTTATGATATACTGATATTGTCTCTATCCGCAATACAAAAAATTCTCTTATAAGGCAGTGACAATTATGAAAGAAAAAATCGGAGAGATATTCTCTGTTGCAGCCGACAATCGTCCCGTACCGGGCTGCACAATTTCCAAAGCGGTATACAGCGGGAAAAATGACATCATTTATTTTTCGCTTGCAAAGAACACCGATATCAGTGCGGAGATTTATCCGTATTACAAGCTGCTGATTGTGGCAGACGGCAGTATCGAAGTCTACGGAGAAAAAGGTTTTTCAAAAATTCTGCGTGCGGGCGACAGCATTATAACCCCGACCGACACACCGATGGGAATGCGTACATCGGAGGGTGCCGTTTACACCGAAATTTCAATAAGGAGGAATGATAAAATGAATGAAGCAATCAAAGCAGGTGAAATTTTCAAATTGGCGGAGCTTGTTCCCTATGCCGACGGAAAGATTGTCAACATGGACATAGTGCATAACGACAAAATGAAATTTGTGGTTATGGCATTTGACGAGGGCACAGGTCTTTCCGAACACGCGGCTCCCGGAGAGGCAATCATCTTCGCACTGGACGGAGAGGGCATAATCGGCTACGAGGGCAAAGAGTATCCCATCAAAGCGGGCGAGAATTTCTGCTTTGCAAAAGGCGGACTGCACAGCGTCAAGGCGGCAAAAAAGTTCAAAATGGCGCTTTTGCTGACGCTGAAATAATCGAAAAAAAGAGAGGCAGTCGGAATGAAATATATCGTAACCGACCGATGCATCGGATGCGGACTTTGCGAGGCCACCTGCCCGAAAGTCTTTTCAATGACCGAAAGCGGTGTCGCAAAAGCCGTCGAAGGCGAGATACCCGCGGATTGCGAAGCCGATGCCGAGGAAGCCATGAACGGCTGTCCCGCATCCGCAATCGAAGAAGCATAAACAGGTCGAGATAAAAAAACAAGCCGCCCCGAACAGTACACACGGCACTGCTCGGGGCGGTATGTTTTGCTTTTGGCGAATTTCAGTCGAGCTTTGCCAGCTTTTTCAGAATTTCGGTATCCGCGGGGCAGAAATCATACTGCGGGATCTCGGCAGGGGTGATCCAGCGGATATCGTTATGCTCGAGCATCTGCGGAACGCCCTCGGCAATCTTCGCGTTAAAGAGGGTAAGCGTTATTGTGATATCGGGATATTCGTGGATAACTTCGGCAAAAACCGTGCCGACATCAAGAGTAACGGCAAGTTCTTCACGGCATTCGCGAATGAGTGCCTGCTCTTTTGTCTCTCCGGGCTCGACCTTTCCGCCGACAAATTCCCACAGAAGACCTCTTGCCTTATGCGCAGGACGCTGACATATCATAAATCTATCTTTGTCCCATATCAGGGCGGCAACTACGTTTGTCATACTGCAATCATACCTCGTTTATATTTTGATGTCGGAGTTATTGTTTTGCCTTATTTGATAATCCGAAGAAGCAGACAGCCGCAAGTACAATCAGCGGAATCATGGTCAGAAGTCCTGTGGGGTTAGGTCCCAAAAGTCGGCTGCTCAAATCATTGGCGAAACAGACAGGCAGTTCGCCGATTGTGTTCACAACTCCGTGGACAATCGCCGCGTACATGCAGTTTTCGCTTTTAATCGTGACATAGGAAAGGATAATGCCGAGCACGATGCAGGTGAGCATCATCATTGCCATGTTCGACTGGGGCGCGCCGGGGTTATCGAGACTGTAATTGAAACCGAAATATATAAGCGGCAGATGCGCGAGTCCCCATTCGATGCCGTTGACAAGCACCGCTTTTTTCTCACCGTATTTTTCAACCTGAAAGCCGAGCAGATATCCGCGCCAGCCGATTTCCTCACCGAGTTCAAGCAGCTGAATCGGAATCATGACCGCCGAGACCGCTACGCAGGCGATTGCGATTAGAATCGGAGAGTTTACGGCAATCTCGGCATCTGTGCCGAGCCGATAACCGATTTTGAAAATTCCGCTGTACTGTTCGGGAAACACAAGATAGTAGATTGCCGCGCCGACGGCAATCAGCACACCGGGCAGTAATGCCGAAAACAGCCAGCACTTCATATTTTTCCAAACGCAGAGGGAGAGATGATATTTTGCCCGCTCACCCGTAACCCGTCTTGTAATCACGGCGGCGAGAACGGGGATAAAGGTAAATCCGATGCCGAGAATCGAATAAAATTTGCCCGTACCCGTAAATTTTTCAAGCAGACCGAGCAGATAGCAGACGCCGAGCACAAGCGCAAGATAGACAATCGCCGCTTTGTTTGTTTTCGTTTTCATAGGTTACTGCGATTTTCATAATCGAATCTCCTTTGTATTTATACTAACCGAAGCGAATAG
>CAZHPU010000178.1:0-3646 GCA_964534435.1 uncultured Lachnospiraceae bacterium
TTCGGCATTTTGGGACAAAATGCCGAAGGTGTGGCATTTTGCAACATCGTCCGATTTTTGTCCGTTTTGACCGGAAATAACTTTTGGTATACTTTTATACAGATTAAAATTTGTGAACGACTGCTTTGTGCGTTCGGGGGAAATACGATTATGAAGAATGACAGAGAAAAAATAAAAGGTGAATGGCTGACAATTCCGAATGCAATGAGTCTCTTTCGCCTTTTGCTGATTCCGGTAATAGTCCGGCTTTACTGCTTCTGCAAAAATTATTACGCGGCGGTTGCCCTGATTGCACTCTCGTCACTGACCGATGTTCTCGACGGCAGGATTGCAAGAAAATTCAATATGGTATCCGATGTCGGCAAGGTGCTCGATCCGATTGCAGATAAACTTACTCAGGGAGCGGTGATTGTTTGTCTTATCAACCGCTACCCGCAGGTTATGATTTTAATCGTACTTTTCTGTATTAAAGAAATCGCGATGCTTGTCATGGGCTATATGGTAATGCATTATGACGGAAGCATCAATTCGGCAAAATGGTACGGGAAGGCCTGCACCGTTGTATTGGACAGTTCTATGGCGGTTATGGTATTGATGCCGTCGCTTCCCGATGTCGCGATAGATATTGCGGTCGCGCTCTGCTGTCTGGCAATGATTTTGTCACTTGTTATGTATACCCATTTTTATGTTACACTGCTGAAAAAAACGTCGGTCTGGTCAAAGCACGAAAACAGATGGGAGACGGTAAAGAAAATCGTCATCATCTGTATTTGGGTAACCGCCGTTGTTATTTTGTTTGCAAACAGAGACCGCTTTACGGTCGATGAGGTGCTTCGCTATTCTCCCAAAAATCCCGTACTTGCCGCTGTTCTGATGATGCTGCTCTTCGCACTGAAATCGGTCAGTATCGTCGTTTATTGCGGAATTCTCTATGCGGCCGACGGTATTCTTTTCCCGCTGCCGGTTGCCATCATACTAAATATTATCGGCACCGCGATTATGGTATCGATTCCGTATTTTATCGGAAGACGGAACGGGGAAGAGCTGTCCGAAAAAATACTGGCACGGTTCCCGAAAGCGGCTCTTATAAAAACATTCAGGGATAATAACGATTTTATGTTCACGCTGATTGTTCGGCTGATAGGTCTGCTGCCGTGTGATGTTGTGAGCCTGTATTTCGGCAGCTGCCGAACAAATTATCCGAAATATCTTGCCGCTTGCATTATAGGAATGCTGCCGTCGATTATTACGCTCCCGATTATCGGAACCAATGCCTCCAATGTCGGATCGCCTCAGTTTATCATATCGATATGTATCAATATCTGCTGCATCATCGGCTCGCTGACGGCGTGCGCGATAGTAAAAGCCGAACAAAAGAATAAGGAGAGAAAAAATGACTGCATCGAAAACCCCGATTAACATTCTCATTACGGTTGACCGAAATTATCTCCCGTATTTCAATGTAATGCTCTGCTCGCTGCTTCACAGCAATCCCGATGAATCGGTAGAGGTATATATGCTCCACGATTCTCTCGATGAAAGTATGATGGAGGCAACACATAAAATTCTCGGAGACCGCGGAAATATACATCTCTTGAAAATCGATGAGACCGGACTTGAAGACGCTCCCACAACCGACCGCTACCCCAAGGCGATATATTACCGTATTTTTGCCGCCAAGTATCTCCCCGAAAGTCTTGACCGCATTCTCTATCTTGATCCCGATTTGATTGTAAACGGCAGCGTCCGTGAACTCTACGATATGCCGATGGGAACGGCATTTTTCGCCGCCGCCTCCCATATAGGAAAAGGGAATGTCCTTCACCTTTTTAACGAAATGCGGCTTGATATGGATGAGGATATGCCGTATATCAATTCGGGCGTTATGCTTATCAACCTGCGGCAGCTGCGCGCAGAGCAGACTTATTCGGAAGTGTTCGATTATATCAATAACTATAAAGAGCGCCTGATACTGCCCGATCAGGATATCATAAGCGGTCTGTACGGAGACCGTATCATTCCTCTTGATCCCTACCGCTACAATATGACCGAACGGCTGTTTGTTTTTCATATACAGAGAAACGATAAAATCGATATAAACTATATCCGTGAAAATTCGGTTATCATACACTATTGCGGAAGAAACAAACCGTGGAAAAACGGATATATCGGAAAACTGAATGTTTTTTACGATGAAACGGTTGCCCGTATGAAATCCGAAGAATAATCGATGAAAGGACGACACATTATGAATGCAAGAATTGAAAAAATCGCAAAAGCCGTGGGAATAACCGTCGGAGCCGCCGCGGTTGCTTCCGCTTCGGCTTATGTCACAACGAAATATCTTGTCAGTACCGCACTTGACCGAAAAATGCCGAAGGCAATGGAAAAGGCAGGGGATTTGATATCCGGTGAAAAGGTCAATAATGAGTTTTTGAAAGCGGTTGAAGAGGCTTCCGAAAAACTTGCGTCTACTCCCAATGAAACGGTTGAAATAGAGTCCTATGACGGAGAAAAACTTGTCGGACACTTCATCCCCTGCGAAAATCCGAAAAGAGTTGTAATAGCATTCCACGGATGGCGTTCTTCATGGCACCGCGATTTCGGTACGGTTGCCGATTATTGGAGAGACCACGGATGCAGCGTGCTTTATGTCGAACAGCGCGGACAGAATAACAGCGGCGGCGAATATATGGGATTCGGTCTGACCGAACGTTTCGACTGTCTTAACTGGGTAGAATGGGCAATAAAGCGATGCGGAGAGGATATCCCGATATATCTTGCGGGCGTCTCTATGGGTGCGACAACCGTACTTATGGCATCCGGTCTTAATCTTCCGCATAATGTGCACGGAATTATGGCAGACTGCGGTTTTACGTCGCCCTACGCCATCTGGAAGCATATCGCAAACGATAATCTGCATATCGGCTACGGAATACGCGGAGCAATAGCAAATGAAATCTGCAAGCAGAAGATTTCGGTCGGCCCCGAAGATTATTCCACGGTGGATGCGCTTAAAGTTTCGGATACGCCAGTGCTGTTTGTACACGGAGCCGCCGATCATTTCGTGCCTGTGGAAATGACCTATGAAAATTATCTCGCTTGTAAAGCGCCGAAACAGCTGCTTATCGTTCCGGGAGCCGATCACGGAGAAAGCTATTTTACAGAGCCGAAAAGATACGAGGCGGCCGCAGAACAGTTCTGGAAAGATTTTGACTGACTTTTCGCAAATTCTCAAATAAAATTCGGTCGAAAGCCCGAAAACACTTGCAAATTTCGAAATGCCGTGATATAATAATTCGGTATTTCGGAATTTTGTTTCCGTAGCTCAGCAGGATAGAGCGACCGCCTCCTAAGCGGTAGGTCAGCCGTTCGAATCGGCCCGGAAACGCCAGAAGCAGCACCGAAAGCTTTGATTTGCAAAGTTTTCGGTGCTGCTTCTTTCTTTTTTTTATTTTTTATGCGGTGTAATCAAATTGGGCTCTGTACATCGAGGCATAACAGCCGCCTTTTTTGAGAAGCTCTTCATGAGTGCCTCTTTCGACCAAACGGCCCTCGTCCATGACAAGAATACAGTCGGCACCCGTGATTGTGGAAAGACGGTGGGCAATCACGAAGCAGGTGCGGCCTTTCATCAGCTTCAGCA
>CAZHPU010000179.1:0-3641 GCA_964534435.1 uncultured Lachnospiraceae bacterium
CCTCAAACAATTCCTCGACACGGGGCAGACCCTGTGTAATATCGGATGCGGAAGCAACACCGCCGGTATGGAAGTTTCTCATCGTAAGCTGTGTACCGGGCTCGCCGATAGACTGAGCGGCAACGATACCGACAGCCTCACCGACATTGACCTTATTTGTTGTGGCAAGGTCCATACCGTAGCAGTGCGAGCATACGCCGTATTTACATTTACACTGAAGAACCGTTCTTATTTCGACCTCGGTAATGCCTGCGGCAAGAATCTTATTGACCTCTGCCTCATTCATCATTGTATCGGCTTCGACAAGAACTTCGCCGGTAGCGGGATCGACAACGTCATGCAGTGTATATCTGCCGAGAAGTCTTTCGGAAAGTTTTTCGAGTGTGCTGTCGCCGTCCTTGATTTCGCGCACTGTCATTCCCTTTGTGGTATGGCAGTTTTCCTCGCGGATGATTATATCCTGTGCGACATCGACAAGACGACGTGTAAGGTAACCCGAGTCGGCGGTACGAAGTGCGGTATCCGAAAGTGCTTTACGGGCTCCGCGCGCCGCAAGGAAATATTCGAGTATATTAAGACCTTCGCGGAAGTTCGATTTAATAGGAAGTTCGCTTGCACGTCCTGATGCGGCAGACATGATACCACGCATACCTGCGAGCTGTCTCATCTGCGTCATATTACCACGGGCACCCGAATCGGCCATCATCTTAATCGGGTTATAGCGGTCGAACGAATCTTTGATGATTTCGACAACCTGTTTTGTTGCCTGATCCCAAATGTTCATAACGCTCTTATAGCGTTCGTCTTCGGTAAGTTCACCGCGCAGGAAGTGCTCGTGAATAACTTCGACCTGCTTATCAGATTCGGCGATAAGTTCGTCTTTCTTAGGCGATACCTCAACGTCGGACACGGCAATCGAAATCGATGCGAGAGTCGAATATTTATAACCCGTCGACTTGATATGGTCAAGTACCTCAGCGGTAACCGAAGCGCCGTGAAGTTTAATCGTTCTGTTGATTATATCACCGATCTGCTTCTTTCCGCAGGTAAACATAATTTCAAGATCGCAGATGCGTTCCGGATCCGATCTGTCTACATATCCGAGGTCCTGAGGAATGAATTTGTTGAATATAAGGCGTCCGTATGTCGCATCAACGAGTTTCGATACAGTCTCACCGTTGACTTCTCTTGTAATACGAACTTTAATCGGCGCGTGAAGTCCGACATTGCCTGCTTCATAGGCCATCTCGACCTCGTCCATATCGCGGTAGACATGTCCCTCGCCCTTTTCACCGGCGCGGTCAATCGTAAGATAATACGAACCGAGTATCATATCCTGCGTAGGAACGGCAACGGCTTTACCGTCGGCGGGTTTCAGCAGGTTATTTGCCGAAAGCATAAGGAATCTCGCTTCGGCCTGCGCCTCGTTTGAAAGCGGCACGTGTACAGGCATCTGGTCACCGTCGAAGTCGGCGTTGAACGCGGTACATACCAGAGGATGAAGCTTAATTGCTCTGCCCTCGACAAGTATCGGCTCGAATGCCTGAATCGAAAGTCTGTGAAGTGTAGGCGCACGGTTAAGGAGAACGGGATGCTCTTTAATTACGATTTCGAGTGCGTCCCATACATCGTTATCGACTCTTTCGACCTTCTTCTTGGCGTCCTTGATATTGTTGGCCTTCTGGGTTTCGACAAGGCGTTTCATTACGAACGGCTTGAACAATTCAAGTGCCATTTCCTTAGGAAGACCGCACTGATATATTTTAAGTTCGGGGCCGACGACGATAACCGAACGTCCCGAATAGTCGACACGCTTTCCGAGAAGGTTCTGACGGAAACGTCCCTGCTTACCGCGAAGCATTTCGGAAAGTGACTTAAACGGACGGTTGGACGGGCCTGTTACCGGCTTGCCGCGTTTTCCGTTATCAATCAGGGCATCAACAGCTTCCTGAATCATTCTGCGCTCGTTACGAATAATGATTTCGGGGGCGCGAAGTTCAATCAGCTTTTTAAGGTTATTGTTTCTGTATATAACTCTTCTGTAAAGGTCATTAAGGTCGGATGTCGCGAAACGTCCGCCGTCAAGCTGTACCATAGGACGAATATCCGGAGGAATGACGGGAATGACATCGAGAATCATCCATTCGGGCTTATTTCCCGACTTACGGAATGCTTCAACAACTTCAAGGCGCTTGATAACCTTGGCTTTCTTCTGACCTGTCGCATTACGGAGTTCATCTTTAAGCTGTATCGAAAGTGCTTCTATATCAAGCTCATGAAGAAGTTCCTTGATTGCGGCGGCACCCATACCGACCTTGAAGTCGTCGCCGTAACGATCAAGGGCATCTTTATACTGAGACTCCGAGAGAAGTTCGAATTTCGCAAGGTTTGTATCGCCGGGATCGATAACTATATAGCTTGCATAGTAGAGCACCTTTTCGAGCGCGCGGGGCGACATATCGAGAAGTGTTCCCATTTTAGACGGAATTGCGCGGAAATACCATATATGGGATACGGGTGTTGCGAGTTCGATATGTCCCATACGTTCACGGCGAACCTTTTTCGTGGTTACGTCGACTCCGCACTTTTCGCATTTTTTATTTGCGTAGTGAACTCTCTTATATTTTCCGCAAAGACATTCCCAGTCCTTTGTAGGACCGAAAATTCTTTCGCAGAACAGACCGTCACGTTCCGGCTTCAGCGTACGGTAGTTAATCGTTTCGGGCCTTTTAACTTCGCCGTAAGACCAGCTGCGAATCATTTCGGGAGACGCAAGTCCGATCCTGATAGAGGCAAACTGATTATCTTCCATATACATTCTCTCCTATCTTACATTTCATCGTCAAAGTCGGAGTCATCGTCCGCACTGTCGTCACCGAAGCTGCTGTCATCAATTATGTCGGCATCGGGGTCGTCTCCGTCAAATGTTTTATTGAACATATCTTCTGTTGCGACCGTTTCGCCGACCTCTTCTTCGGAAATGGTGCTTGCGAGTTCATCTTCCATACCGATAGTCGACAAATCGATTTCCTTGCCCTCTTTATCAAGTACACGGACATCAAGACAGAGAGACTGAAGCTCCTTGACAAGAACCTTAAAGGATGCGGGAACACCGGGTGTCGGGATATTCTGTCCCTTGACAATAGCCTCATAGGCTTTTACTCTGCCGGTTACATCGTCGGACTTGACTGTGAGGATTTCCTGAAGAGTATATGCCGCACCGTAAGCTTCGAGTGCCCAAACTTCCATTTCTCCGAAACGCTGTCCGCCGAACTGGGCTTTACCGCCGAGAGGCTGCTGTGTAACGAGAGAGTACGGTCCTGTCGAACGTGCGTGAATCTTATCGTCAACAAGATGGTGAAGTTTGAGGTAGTACATTATACCGACTGTTACGGGGTTGTCAAACTGTTTACCGGTACGTCCGTCATAAAGAACCGATTTGCCGTCGCAAATCTTGAGCTCATGATTTTCAATCATTCTGTTCAGCTCTTCGGTGCTCTTATCCGATACATCGAATTCTTTATAGGTGAGTTTTCCGGTTTCGGGATCTTTTTCGCAGGTATAGTATGTCTTTGTCGGGGTTATACGGTCAACCGGGAGGACATCTCTGTACAGACCGGCTTTTCTCTGCCATTCCATGA
>CAZHPU010000180.1:0-3563 GCA_964534435.1 uncultured Lachnospiraceae bacterium
AGATATTCGGATTCTGATATAGTTTTATGCAGCATTCCCACTCAGGGTCGAAATGCCGAATGGAATTTTCTGATGGGAATTGTCAAAACAAGACGCGGATATTACTATGATGCAATGCGATTTTTTGAAACAGCTTGCTATCTTGACCCCGGTAATGCCGAATACAGATATGCGTTAAACGATATCCGCAATCAAAGCGGGAACTTCACAAGATCAAATAACACTTATAAGACAACAAATAACGGCGATGATTGTTCCGCATGTGATATTTGTCAGGGCCTTATATGCGCAAATTGCTGCTGCGAATGCATGGGCGGAAATTGTTTCTGATAAATTTCAAAATCAAGCAACGAATATTAAAGGATCTGAACATATATGAGAGCTAAAAGGCAGCTAAAAGTAAAAAAGATGGTTCTCTCGGCTGTCTTTTCCGCAATTAGTGTAGTAATTTTATGGATTGGCGGTATACTCGGCGATCTTGACCTGACATTTGCCGCTTTTTCGTCACTTATAATTGTACTGTCGATAGTTGAAATGGGAACGGGTTACGCATTTTTAGTTTATTGTGTTACATCGACACTCTGTCTTATTCTGTTTCCGACTTTTTTCATTACACCGATGTATGTTCTTTTTGTCGGTATTTTTCCGATAATCAAATACTATTTTGAAAAACTGAATAAGTTTTTGGCATTTCTTCTAAAGATTGTTTTTACGAATTTAATGCTTTTTTTATTACTCTACTTGGGAAGCAACATATTCGGGATAAAAGATGATACTGCAGCATGGATTATTATTCTGCTCGGAAATGTCGCCTTTATTTTGTTCGATTATGCTTTAACAGGGCTAGTGGCAATATATGAGGCTAAAATCAGAAAAAAAATCGGAATTAAAAAAATGTTGAAATAAAATTCTCCTTGAGCATAAACTCAAGGAGAATTTTATATTTTGTCACTTTATGAAAATCATCTGTTTTTCAGCATTTCCTGCTTCAAATCCCAGAGCTTTTTAGACAAGTCAACATAATAATTATGGGGATTTTCAAATCTCTTTACCTCATCCCATAACAGTGAAAGCTGAGATTCGCAATAACTTTTAATTTCGGTAGTCGATGGTCTCTTGTATACTAGATTTCCGCTGCTGAATATCGGAATAAGCAGTTCGTGCAGCTCATAATTTTCGTATGTCTTGCTTTTCCAAGTATAAACAGGATCAAAAATAGTAAGCGGCTTTGTTGAATCTATTTTTTCATCGTGAATACAAATAAGATCTGCCTCTGCTTTCCCTGAATCTTTGGAAAAAATTCTGTATACTTTCTTAAAATGAGGGTTGGTTATTTTGGCGGTATTCTCCGAAATCTTTATTTTCGGTATAATAACACCGTCGGAATTCTCAATAGCCGCCAGTTTGTAAACACCACCGAAAACGGGGGCCGACTTCGATGTAATAAGACGTTCGCCTACACCGAATGAATCAATTTGCGCGCCCTGATTAAGCAAATCCCTGATTATATATTCATCAAGAGAATTTGAGACAACGATTTTGCAATCGGGAAGATCGGAATCATCTAATATTTTTCTGACTTTTCGCGAAAGATAAGCTATGTCGCCGGAATCTATTCTAACAGCACATTTGGTTATGCCGTTGTTCTTAAATGCTTTTATTGCGTTGGGAAGACCGCTTTTTATTACATTATAAGTATCTATAAGTAAAGTGGCGCTGGAAGGATAAATTTTGCAATAGGTGTCAAATGCCTCATATTCGCTGTCAAACATTTGTACCCAGCTGTGCGCCATTGTACCGCCTGCGGGAACCCCGTAAAGTTCATCTGCAATTGTACAGGCTGTTGAAGAGCAGCCTCCTATATATGCAGCACGGGCTCCTAAAATTGCCGCTGCTGTACCTTGCGCGCGTCTTGAACCGAATTCGGAGACGGGGCGGCCATTGGCGGCCCTGACAATTCTGTTCGTTTTAGTTGCTATAAGAGATTGATGATTTAATGTTAATAGCAAAAAAGTTTCAATAAACTGTGCTTCAATCGCGGGAGCTCTTACCGTTAATATCGGCTCACCCGGGAATATCGGAGTTCCTTCCGGAACAGCCCATATATCTCCCGTAAACCTGAATGTTTTCAGATATTCAAGAAAATCATTACTGAATAAATTTTTAGATCTTAAATATTCTATATCTTCATCGGTAAAATGAAGATTGAGAATATAATCAATCACCTGCTCAAGGCCGGCGGCGATTGCAAATCCGCCTCCATCCGGAATGTCGCGAAAGAAGACGTCAAAATAGGAAACAGTATCCATTTTTTTGCTGTTAAAATAACCGTTCCCCATTGTCAATTCATAAAAGTCGAAAAGCATTGTGTAATTTTGACTTTTCAGAGATTCAGATAACATTTTGTTCTCCTTTATTCTCGTCAATATATTGACAAATTTTATCAAAGAATGTATAATTAAAACAAATAATTGATATTTGTACAATTATATCAACAATACTTCAATTTGTCAAGGATGATATTCATAAATACAAATTCAATATAAAAGGTATTTTTTATGTTAGACGGATTTATAAAGACGGCATCAATATCTCCGAATCTCAAAGTTTCGGATACAGAGTATAATTCACAAATGATAATCGCGGCTGTAAAAAAAGCCTCAAATGACGGTATAAGAGTCCTTTGCTTTCCCGAGCTTTCGATTACAGGGTATACCTGCGGTGACCTTTTTAATTCTCAACTTCTTGTTACCGACGCAAAGCAGAAATTGATTAAAATTGCAAATGAAACATCCGATTTTCCGATTCTTTTTACAGTAGGATTGCCGTACCGACATTTAGGAAAGCTCTACAACGTTGTTGCCGTGATTTGCGGTGGTAAAATTCTCGGATTAGTACCGAAGACTAATATTCCGAACTATGGAGAATTTTATGAAATGAGAAATTTTTCTCCGTGGATCGGAGAAAATTCAGAAACCGACATAGCAGATTACTGCTTAATTGGAACGAATCAGTTATTTGTTTGCAGACAAATACCCGAATTGTCGATTGGTGTGGAAATTTGCGAGGATGCTTGGGTTACTGTACCGCCATCATCGACACTTGCTGAAAAGGGAGCAACTGTAATTCTTTCATCATCGGCATCGGATGAACTTGTCGGAAAAGATAAATATCGTCGACAGCTTGCATCATATCTTTCTTCAAAATTGATTTCCGGATATGTTTTCGCAAATGCAGGGTGTGGAGAATCAACAACCGACATGGTTTTCGGAGGACATAATATTATTTCCGAAAATGGAACGATTCTATCCGAATCCAAACCTTTCGGTGACGGATATGCTTGTTCCGAGATAGATGTTTACAGACTTTCAACCGAACGGTCAAGAATAACAACTTTTAAGAACATTATTGACAACTCAACAAATAAAGTTTATTTTTCGCTTCCTATTGATACGACAAAACTCACAAGGACTGTAAAAAGATATCCTTTTGTTCCGAATGACTCGAAGGTTTTAAGTGAGAGATGCGAATTGATTACCGAAATACAGGCACGCGGTCTTGCA
>CAZHPU010000181.1:0-3558 GCA_964534435.1 uncultured Lachnospiraceae bacterium
AGGACCGATCCGCTCCCCGCTCTCGCGGACAGCTTGATTATTATATCACCCCTCCCACACTTTGTCAATACCTTTTAGAAAAAAATTTAGGGATTTTTTGAGAGAGAATTATTCAACGTAATTACGGGCAAAAGAGGATTAACTCTCTTTTGCCCGTAATTTTGACGGTTATTTTATTTATCCCTTTTTGAGCTTCGCGTAAGTTGCCATCATTTTTTTCGTTCCGACCTTGTCGAACGCGATTTCGTACAGAGTGTCCGACGACATCGGCTTCACCGACAGAACAACGCCGGGACCGAACGCCGAATGGACAACCGTTTCGCCGACCTTGAAAATTTCGGTCTGCTTGACCGGCTTTTCATCAAACACGGTTTTTTCGTGAATCGTATCGTACGCGCTCTTTTTGAAGCTGCTCTTTGTGCCGCCGCTCTTTATGCCGCCGTCCGAATATGAACCCGAACGCGAGCCCGAATACGAGCGGGACTCGAACTCATAATCGGATTTTGTGGTGTCGTTTATGAGTTTATTCGGTATTTCGGCAATGAATCGCGATACCGGATTGTTCAGCGTTCTTCCGAAGAGCATACGTTCTTTCGCATAGGTGCATACAAGCTTCTCTTTCGCTCTCGTAATCGCGACATAGGCAAGACGGCGTTCTTCTTCGAGCTCGTCCTTTTCGTTCATCGCACTCATGCCGGGGAAAATTCCCTCTTCCATGCCGGGCAGGAAAACAATCGGAAATTCGAGTCCCTTTGCGCTGTGAACAGTCATAAGAACAACGGCGTCCGAATCCTTATCGTAATTGTCGATATCCGACACAAGAGCGACCTCCTCCAAAAATCCGTCAAGAGTCGGATTTTCGGCGGCGTTTTCATATTCGACCGCGTTCGAAACAAGCTCTTCCACGTTATCGAGTCTGTCCTTTTCGGTATCTCCCGCGGCAATCAGCATATCCTTGTAGCCCGAAAGCTCGATTGTCTTTTCGAACAGATCTTTCAGCGACTCGGTCTCGGAAATCCTGCGCAGCTCTTTTATCAGCTCGGCAAACGATTTGAGCGCCGACACCGATTTTTGAAGTGCGGTATATTTTTCGGCATTCTCGAGAATATTGAACATCGATGTTCTCTCGGCGGCGGCGATATCCGAAACCGCCGAAATCGTCGTCTGACCGATTTTTCTCTTCGGCTCGTTGATTACTCGGCGAAGTCTCAGATCGTCATCCGAATTTCTTATCAGCTGAAGGTAGGCGAGGATGTCTTTTACTTCTTTTCTGTCGTAGAAACGTGTTCCGCCGATGACGCGGTAGGCGATTCCCGACCTTGACAGTCCCTTCTCGATTGTGTTCGACTGAGCGTTCATTCGGTAAAGCACGGCAATATCCGAATAGCGGTGCTTGCCGCCCGCGCAGAATTTCAGAATCGAATCGGCGATATACGCCGCCTCATCGCTCTGATTTGCGGCTCTGTGCAGTTCAATCGCGCTGCCGACATTATGCTCGGTCCAGAGTTTTTTGCCTTTCCGTCCGACATTGTTCCCTATGACCGCGTTTGCGGCATCGAGTATTGTCTGAGTCGAGCGGTAGTTCTGTTCGAGCTTTATGACCTTCGCATCCGGATAGGTGCGGTCAAAGCTCAGTATGTTCTCTATCGTGGCTCCGCGGAAACGGTAAATCGACTGATCGTCATCGCCGACAACCATGAGATTTTTTCTGCCGCCCGAAAGCAGCGACGCGAGCACGAACTGCGCGTGGTTGGTGTCCTGATACTCGTCGATGCAGACATATCTGAATCGCTTTTGAAGATGAGTTCTGACCTCTTCCGAAGTTTGCAGCAGATTGACGGTGCGGCGGATAATATCGTCGAAATCAACAGCGCCCGACGCTTCGAGCTTTTTCTGATAGAGCCTATAAACTTTTCCCGCGTTTACCATTCTGAAATCTTTATTTTCGGTCATGGCCTGCTCGGCGAATTCATCGGGGCCTATCAGCTTATCCTTTGCCCTGCCGATCATGTTCATAATCAGTTTCACGGGCAGTATCTTTTCGCTGATATTTAGTTCATTAAGGCACTGGCCTATGAGTTTTTTCGTATCGTCGGTATCGTAAATCGTGAATTTGCCGTCAAGACCAATCGCGCTGCCGTACATTCTGAGCAGTCTGACGCATACCGAATGGAAAGTTCCCGACCATATCTCGTCGGCAACGCTCTCATCGCCGATGACTTTCGCAAGCCGCTCTTTGATTTCGTTTGCCGCTTTATTCGTGAATGTTATCGCGAGCATTGCCCACGGCGGACAGGGATCGACGGCGTAATCGGAGAGAATGTTTGCGATTTCGTCGTTTGACAGGTCTGCCGCCCGTTCAAGACGCAAAGCATCGTCCTCGGTGATATTCGGCTTGTTTTCGTAATAGGCGTTGCCGTATTTTATTATGAAGGCAATCCGATGAACAAGGACGGTGGTTTTGCCGCTTCCCGCGCCCGCGAGAATCAGCAGCGGATTGTTTACGGTATAAACCGCCTCCCTCTGTCTGTCGTTGAGAAAGGAGTAGAGTTTATCGAAAAGGGCTTTTTTCGCGCTATTGAAACGGTTTATGATTTCATTATTTTCCGACATGATAAAATCCTTTATTTACAATAAAGTCGGAGCGGACCGGCGCCGCTCCGCGCTGACCTTAATATTATACCAAAAAAAAGCGCCGCTGTCAATCACCGCCGAATTTTTGTTCGATATTGACAAAAGCGGGACACCCTTTTTGTGATGCTCAACGAAATTAAAAAAACAGTAAAAAAGCCATTGACAAAGTCGGATTTATTTGCTAAACTGCATTTGCGGAGTATTTGACGCGCACAACAGAATATCGGCAAACCAACCAAAAGATTGGGACGCAAAGCCAAATGGGTCTAAAACACGAATGTGTCATGACAGCCGGTTGCCATCGAAACGAATCGATGTAAAAAAACGGACAAGAGATTTCCCTGCCCATTTTGTAATGATACCTGCTTGCGGTTGTGAGCAGGTTATTTTTTGTGCATAATGCACAAAAAAAAAAAAACAATGTGCATCTATACAAAAAACGCAGATTCACTTGTTTTTCGCAAGTGAGAATGGTATAATCATAAACAGAGTAGCAAAGTATCATCATATTTTCAATCATAGCACAGAGCTGCCGAACAAAAGCAAAATATCGGGCAGATGCAAGCGTATGAGTTTGCATCTTTTTCTGTACACAAAAAAGGGGTGAGACGGGTGGAGTCGAAAAAGAAAACAAAAACGGCGATAATCATACTGGCGGTTCTGCTCGGACTCAGCCTTTTAGCGCTCGCAGTAACGCTGATTTACCGCTCGGGAAGCTCAAAAGGCAGATCCGAGGTCACCGTACCCGGCAATCTGATCTCGCCGACCGAAAAAGAGAGCGACACGGCGATTACCGACGGTATATATAATAATGAAGGAAACGCCGACACGCCGAACACCGAAAAAGCGTCGGGTGGCAGCGGCAAATCGCAGGCGGACGAAGCGAGCGGACAGACGACGCAAACATCGCAGACGGTGCAGACG
>CAZHPU010000182.1:0-3557 GCA_964534435.1 uncultured Lachnospiraceae bacterium
GGAATCTACTGGGACAAATCGTTCGGCAGCAAAAACACCTGCGCGAACGGCCCTGTCGCGATCTGCTTCCTTAAAGCATACAAATTCACAGGCGAGCAGAGCTATCTCGACACGGGAAAATCGCTTGTCGACTGGCTGAACAAAAAGATGCTCGACGGCTCGCTCTACTGCGACAGCATCAGCACATCGGGCAGTGTGAACAGCTGGAAAGCGGCGTACAATCAGGGAACGCCGATTTACGCGTCCTGCCTTGTCTACGAAATAACGGGCGAGAGCAGCTATCTTACCCGCGCGAAGCGCACGGCGACCGCCGCACGTTCGCTCTGTTTCAGCGTAAGCGGAAAAGGCGAAAACCAAAAAGTCAGAATGAACGGCAACCCGATTTACAAATCATGGTGCATCGGCTGGCTGATGCGCGGTTACTACGAGTTCTGCGAGGTCACGGGCGGCTCGAACAGCGCGTTTGACTATATGGAGAGCGTGCTCGACTACAACGAATCGACAAAAAACAGCCGCGGCTACTACGATCCCTATTTCAGAACGGGCGATTGGGCAGGCGAAAGCACGACAGAGGTATTGCAGCCCTGCGGTGTCGCGTCGGTCATGCTCATCTGTGCGCGCTATGATGTTTACCTGCAGCCGAGTGTGAAAGATTAAAGCGGAAATATCCGCATAATCGAGCTTATACGGGGCGTACTGCCGAATTTGCGTGATATAACGCACGAGATAACGAGAGGTTTTTTATGAGGATACTTATAGCCGAAGACGAGCGGGACATGAGCTTACTGCTCATGCGCAGGCTGACGCGCGAGGGATACGCGGTCGACACCGCGCTTGACGGAACATCTGCGCTCTCTCTGCTTGACACGACCGACTATGATGCGGTAATTCTCGACATCATGATGCCCGGCACCGACGGGCTGTCGATTCTCAGGATAATGCGGGAGCGCGGACTTACGACGCCCGTGATAATGCTCACCGCGCTTGACTCTGTCGACGACCGCGTCATCGGGCTGGAAAGCGGCGCCGACGACTATGTGGCGAAGCCTTTTTCGCTCGAAGAGCTGTCGGCACGTTTGAAAGCGGTACTGCGGCGGGCGGGAAAAGGTGTCGGCGTGATACTGAAAGTGGGCGATCTCACGGTCGACACATCCGAAAAAAAGGCATACCGCGGCGGAAAAGAGCTTGATCTTTCGGCAAAAGAATTTTCGATAATCGCGCGGCTTGCCGAAAACGCGGGCAATGTGCTGTCGCGCGAGGACATTCTCGCCCACTGCTGGAATTTCGACTACACCGGTTCGAGCAATGTCGTTGATGTTTACATCCGCTATCTGCGGCAGAAAATCGACGACGGATACGAGGACAAACTGCTCCAAACGGTCAGAGGCGTCGGCTATGTTCTGCGCAACCCGAAACTCTGACGGGTTTCGGATTGGTATTTGACTTGAACCGCAGTTCGTTTCGGCTACGCCGAAACCGTCAAATATCGCACGACTTATAGGTTGCGGAAAGCCCAAAGAACGGGGCGTAAACCCAAAAGCCGTAGGCTTTTGGGTTATGCGATAAGCCCGACAGTCACATAGAAAAAAGGTGTTATGTTTATGAATGAAAAGAAAAATTCGGTCAAAACGAAAAAAATCTCGATGAAGATAA
This sequence comes from uncultured Lachnospiraceae bacterium, assembly GCA_964534435.1. Lineage (GTDB taxonomy): Bacteria > Bacillota > Clostridia > Oscillospirales > CAG-272 > CAKSQF01. The sequence continues at coordinate 1,654 of CAZHPU010000182.1, forward strand.
AGCTCGCGGCGGCGTTCACGCTGATTGCCGTCATCCTCTGCTTTATCGGCGCGCTTTTCATTATCGGCGGCGGCAGTATGATTGCCGAAAACAGACAAAAACGCAGTCTGCGCTCCGCCGTGCTTTCCCGTGCCGAAAGCATATCCGAGAAAAAGCTGATTCCCTCATCGATTCCGTCCGAAAACGGCATAACATTCGCCGTCTACACGAAAGAGGGCGAACTGCTCATCGGTGAGCCGATTCATTCGGATGACGGAAGCGACCCGCTCCCCGACAGCAAACATTTCACCGAAATCACCTCGGGCGGCAAAAAATATTTTGTTTTCGACAAAAAATGCTCACTCGGCAAATCGGGCGGCAAAAAAGTTTCGGTATATCTGCGCGGCTGCATAAGCTATCCCGAAAGCGGCGATGTGATGTCGGCGCGCGCCCTCTCGGCGGCGATAACCGTTCCGACCGCCGTGATTCTGCTCTGCATTGCCGCCTATCTCACGGCGAAAAAGATTCTCTCCCCGCTTGAAAAGCTGCAAACCGCCACAAATGCGATTATAAGCGGTGATGATTTGTCGAAAACCATTCAGACGGGCGACAATCACGACGAAGTCTACGAGCTGACCTGCACGATAAACGAAATGCTCGCGCGGCTGTCCCGTTCGTTCGAGAACGAAAAGCAGTTCATATCGGACGCGTCGCACGAACTGCGCACCCCGACATCGGTAATCTCGGCGCAGTGCGAACTGCTCAAAACATCGGACCTGCCGCCGACAGTCGAGGAATATTCGCAGGCAATCGATTTAATCGCGCGTCAGTCCGAACGCATGAAGCGGCTTGTTCTCGAGCTGCTCGAACTGTCGCGAATCGACAGAGGCAAAATCGAGAAGCGGTTCGAGTCCTGCGACATATCAAGACTTATTTCGCTTGTCTGCGACGAGCAGAAAGAGCTGCACACCGACACATCGATAACGCTGACCGCCGACATCGAGCCGAAAATCTTCGCCGATGTCAACAGTTCGCTCTTAATAAGGCTGGCGACAAATCTCATATCAAACGCCTACCAGTACGGCAGAGAGGGCGGACACATAAATGTATCGCTCACCGTCGAAAAACCGCTGAACACTCTTGTCGCCGAACTTACCGTCGAGGATGACGGCATCGGAATTTCGAAAGAAAATCTCCCGAAAATCTGGGAACGCTTCTTCCGCGCCGAAAAATCGCGCTCGGACGCGGGCTCGTCGGGACTCGGGCTGACCATGGTCAAGTGGATTGCCGGCTATCATGACGGCAGTGTCCGTGTCGAAAGCACGCTCGGCAAAGGCTCGAAATTCACGGCGGACATCCCGATTTCGCACAAAAGTCTGCCCGAAAGCAGGTAAGAGAAATATTTGAAGGAAGATTCAAAGGATAATATAGAGTAAAAGATTTGAACAAAGAGAACAATTTACCCACACGCAAGCCGACACGGCTCAAAAATTTTGATTACAGCTCAAAAGGTGCGTATTTTATTACAATATGTACCGAAAACCGCCGTCGGATTCTGTCACGAATCGTAGAGGACAATGCTCAAACGCGACAAATTAACGACTCACAATCGAACGATGCTCAAACAAATGTAGGGGGCGGCGCCCCCGACGCCCCGCCTGTTGGGAAAGGTTTAACTGTTATCGGCAGCACAAAAAGAGTGTTCACGCGTTCTTTTAGTAACCAAACGAATGAAAGCCGATTGGTTTACGCCCCATCTGTCGGGCACGAATTAACTGTTATCAATAACACGAAAACAATCGAACTTTTGCCATACGGCAAAATCGCGGAAAAACATCTGAAAAACATGAGCGAGTTTTATGATAATATCTGCGTAGACCGTTATGTTATCATGCCGAATCACATTCATATAATATTGATTGTAT
>CAZHPU010000183.1:0-3529 GCA_964534435.1 uncultured Lachnospiraceae bacterium
AAAATCCCCGTGGTAATCGTATCCTTCCTCCCGATCATAGGCAAGGTCGCTGTACTGTGAATATCAAAAATCTACACACAATTGTAGACATACCAAAGCAGCCTGAGCTTGTATGGCCTATACCGTTGCACGACGATAAACACTTCATAATAAAAATAGATCAAGCATGCGTAGAAACCGAGATTGCGTGAAAAAGCATGTCCTGCCATTGCAGTCAGGTAGCCATGGGATCGGCTTCATCTCCCTTAACTCTGTCACCGACAAATGATCTCAGACCAATCAGCGAAGCGTACCTCAATACCATGATTTTTATGGTGAACTAAAAATTCATGGCACAGAGGTCCGAGGACCTCTGTGCCATGAACTTTTATTCCTTCAGACTGTCAAATGATAATGCAGAAAACCATTGGTCAGACCAAACTTTCGGGTCGCATCTGATTTCTATAAGTAACTCATCGTAAATAAATATAATACTGTTTCTATTATCTGTTTTATATTCATATGTCAAAGCTGTAACTTCACGGTCGAGAAGATGCAGTGTTTGATTATAAATATTCTTGTGCTGTTCGCCAAGTTTGCCAACATTAGGTGAATTTGGAGACAGCACCTTTATTGCCTCTGAAGCATTCAAAATGTTCTGCTTGTGCGAAACATTGTTTGGCAACTGTGTTATTTTGATATAGAAATTTTCCCCTGTAGATACGCTGGGGTAATAATACACCCACGGGAGCCCGTATGCTTCAGAAACAAATAGTGAAATATTCGGAAAGCCGTCTTTGTCCCGAAGTTCTACAACCTTTCCATTTAGGCAAGGAACAATAACGCCTTGCGTTTGTATTTTATTTACATTTCCTTTTAGTTCATTTACCTTTTCAGTAGGGAGTTCGGATATTGAATATTTTGCATATAATTGTTCTACATTTTCTTTACTTATAGCATGTTTTAATTCGTCAACGGAGTTATAATGCAAGGGATAGATATAATCTGCATCATTCCCCGGGGGATAAACTGTGGTACTTCCGACTATATCACTTTCATCAGTGTTGTTTGTTGTGCCTTGTAAATCATTGGAACTACAAGCGCATAATGTCAAAAGCAACAATGCAATCAAAATAATCGTATGTTTTTTCATAAATATTACCCTCCTTATCGGATTAATTATAAAATGTCATGTAATGTAATGTCAATGTATACTTCTGCGATGCTGTTCATATTAATGATGTCCTGCGAGATGAAGGTACATGTCTGCTTTGCATCCTGGACAAATAACAGTCGGTGCAGTTATGTCTATTCTACTGCGATTCATTATACATGTATTGGGTCTTGGATTACTACCACAAACAGAACACAATTCACCTCCTCGGCATCGCTCATTCACAGTACCTGCATTAATGATTTCGTGGTAGTGATCTGGAGCTCCATATTGATGGTTTAGTTCATGCATCAATATTCCTTTAGAATGTTGAGCTCTATTAGATGCTGTGCTTAATTCTAACATATAAATGGATGTTCCTGACGAGTAGCATCTATTGTATTCCTCTGCATTAGTGTATGTTTTAATTCGATGCCCAGACCAATATGCTTTTGTTACCGTATTACTTCCCGCCGGGACGGTATTATTGTTAAAATGACTCGATACAGAATTTGTGCTATTGAATAAAATTGTATGTGGATTTAAATGTGAACATAATGCATTAATATTACACGATGATCCATTGTGTCCACAACCAGTTCCTGTCGTTCCGCATGATGATACATTGTTTTTGCATGAATCTATTGCGGAATTATAATATGTTGCTCCGTTTGTGGAAATTTGCAAACCAAGCAATTCATAATATCTATTTGCTATTGCATTTATAATAATACTGCCATTTGTTCCGGATTCACGCTTTAATGCTACTCCATAGTTGGGGCTGCCATTAAACCAAGAATTTACCGCATCTGTAATCACAAAACTCTGCCATTTAGGAGGAGATTTATATGCTCCGGCATCTCCGCGCAGGGTTCGATATGATAGCCGTATTGTGGAAATTCCGTGGTTACTATACTGACTGGCACTGTTCCATGTCAAGCCCGTTTCTGTCCATGACTTTTCCACTTGATAAACTCCGACATTCAATGTTCCATCTGTTATATGTGAGTAGTAATAATAGGCAGCATTAAAAGCTGCGAAATATATCTCCGATCCACTTGGAATGCTTGTTAAATTCGCACGTATATAGGAGATTCTCGATGAACTGACCCATAATTCACTGCTGGTGCCGTAATTGGTTTCCGGCTCAGATGAATTAATATATGTATCATATAAAATTTTTTGTTGCAGTGTAGGATCAATCATCACGGGAAAAACTCTTGAATCATTATTAACCCAACCTGTATCCGCTATAACAGTTAATGTGTATTGTCCGTTATCCAAGTCATTCAATTTATAATGAACGTCTGTGCTTCTTTCACCTTTTGCATCGAACATATACGGGGCGGGAATATAATATTCATCCTCTTTTGTCAGCTCATCATATAAGACAACGCTCCCATTTTCCATTAACTGAGCTACCAGTCCGTCTAATTGAAGGGTAAAATTATAAACATATTCATTTTGTGGAGAGTTCACCACTATATATTCTTTAATTTCGTTTGATTGCAAGGTATAACTTAAGTCAACACCGTTAGCAACACGTTTGTAAAGGATATTGGTTTTGTTATCAATTTTGCTTAACTTTTCAAGCTTTTCATCTGCGGTGATCTTTTTGGACGCGGACAACAACTGCTCATCACGGGGCAAAGAGTTATTTAGAAGCACTTCATTGGATTTTATTGATTCTTCAGAAGTTACAAGTCCCATAGAAATGACGTAACCATTTTCTTTCAGCGTAAATAATGACTTGTCATTTGCATTGCCTGCGAAGGAAACTCTGTTTTCTGATGTAGAGTAGTATCCATTTTGGCTTTTAAAAAGACGATTATCTATATCCTGCCATACTCCATTTTCATCTTTTCTATGAACCGCATAACTATACACAATTGCTCTCGCCGAACCATCTTCAAGGCGAAAATGTTTAACGTTTTCCTCTCGTCGGTCTATTATTTCAACAAATTCTCCAGTGTTTTCACCCTGTACATAATCGGGATTGGGAACAATTTCCGGTTCCGGTATAATATTCTCCATTTCGCCGAAAGATTTGGAAACATCATAATAATTATCCTGTACACCAACGGCTGTTGAGGGTATCGTACAGAAGACCATAAGAAATACCAACACAAGCGATATAATCTTCAAATTAGATTTTTTCATGGTTTTCATATCCTCACTTTTTAAAATAGTTTACAAGACAGAATTAAAGACACCATTTTTTATTAAATGCAAAGGATGGTTTACCTTTGCATCAATATACTGAAAAGTAGAGGAAGTGTGCTATCCGTTAAAGATGAGTGGTCAAAGCCTTTGTTTTTTTTGAGAGCATCCCTCCAGAAAAATTATTTACAACAAAACAGCGCACAAAAACGGGCAGGCAACAGTCCCCACCGTCTT
>CAZHPU010000184.1:0-3529 GCA_964534435.1 uncultured Lachnospiraceae bacterium
AAAAACTGCTCGGACATATGACCGCCGCATCATTTGTCACGCTTTTCTACGGAGAGGATGTTACCGAAAAAGAGGCGGAGGATGCCGTGGCTTATCTTTCCGAAAAACTCGGCGACGATGTTGAAATATCCGCAATAAGAGGCGGACAGCCGCTTTACTACTATACGATTTCGGTTGAATAACCGTCGAATAACTATTATCGGGACCCGAACGGCATTATGTCGTTCGGGGCTCTTTTTTGCAAATAAAATGTTAATATCCCGAAAAATACTTGATTTTGGGGTTGCCCTGTGGTAGAATACCATAATGACAAACTGCAGAAGTATGCATTTATGTCAAGCAAAAAATAATGTTTGCGGTACTGTAATGTGAGCCGAACACGGCTGAACATATTTTAGCGGTCTGCTCCGCGTAAGACACGGAATATATACGCGGAATGCCGACACGGCTTCCCGTAAAACTGCCGAACTCCGCAACAGGTATTTCCGAGCCGACTTGCGAAATACCCGAAAATATCGGCGAACATAAGGCCTGCGGCCTTTATTCCTCAAATCGGAAATCGGCAATAACTTCAAAAGAAAGGTATGATCATAAATATATGGCCGAATATACAGAAAAAGCAAAAACTCAGAGTCTGCCCGCGATAATCCTTCGCGAGAGCGTGGCATTTCCGTCAATTCCGCTGAAAGTGGGACTGAAAGACGAAAAATCGATTAACGCTCTTAACGCGAATGTTGACGACTGCGTTTTTCTCGCGATTGTCAAAAACCGTATTACGGACTCGGATAACGATAAAATAACAAACAAAAAAGACCTCTGCCGCGTAGGTGTCGTCGCAAAAATCAAAGATGTCCTGAATGAAGGAAAAGACGGATTCGTAAATGTCGGCTTCGACTGCCTCTGCCGTGCCGAACTTGTAAGCTTCAGATACGGCGAGGAATTCGACAGCGTTACCGTTATGTGTAAAACGGTTGCGGTAAATCCCGATTTGCCGGAGGCCGTGGCACTGCGTGAACGGGCAGCGGAACTTTTTGACGAGCTTTCGAAAACCGCGCCGAATTTCACAAAAGAAATCGCCGATATCGTGAAGAAAACCGATAATCCCGGTCAGCTTGCCGATTTCATCGCGGGGACTGTTTTTGTCAAAAACGAGCATAAGCAGGAAATTCTCGAAATCTTCGATCCGATTCAAAGACTTGCCCGTACCGTCGAACTGCTTGAAGATGAAATGTCGATAATCAAAAACGAGCTCGACCTTCATAAGCGCACGCGCGCGAGAATAGAGGAAAACCAGCGCGATTATTATCTGCGCGAGCAGATGCGGGTAATAAAGGAAGAACTCGGTGAAGACGGCGATGATGACGATGATATTTACGAGCTTGTCGGAAAGATTACCAAGAGCGCAATGCCCGATGACATCAAGGAAAAAATGCTCAAGGAAACCAAAAAGCTGTCAAAACTGCCTTTTGCATCGCCCGAGTCAAACGTAATCCGCACCTATGTCGAAACCTGCCTTGACCTGCCGTTCGGCAAAACAACTGTTGACAGAACCGATATCGAAGCCGCAAGACGCATACTTGAAAAAGACCATGACGGAATGCGGGAAATCAAGGACAGAATACTCGAATTTATCGCCGTAAGAAAACTCTCAAACGGAAATAAAAACCAGATTCTCTGCCTTGTCGGAGCACCGGGCGTCGGAAAAACATCTGTCGCCTCCTCCATCGCAAAGGCACTCAAACGCAAATACGTCAGAGTATCGCTCGGCGGCATACGCGATGAAGCCGATATACGCGGACACCGCAAAACCTATGTCGGAGCGATGCCCGGCAGAATAATCAACGCGCTGATCGAAGCCAAAACATCAAATCCGCTTATTCTGCTCGATGAAATCGATAAAATCACAAGAGATGCACACGGAGATCCCGCATCGGCTCTTCTTGAAGTGCTTGATCCCGATCAGAATAAGACCTTCCGCGATCATTTTGTCGAAATTCCGTTTGATTTGTCCGACTGCCTTTTCATAGCGACCGCCAATACTCTCGATACCGTTCCGCGTCCTCTGCTTGACCGTATGGAAGTAATCGAGATGAAGTCCTATTCGAGAGGCGAAAAACTTTCAATCGCAAAAAATCACCTTATCGGAAAACAGCTCGAAAAGCACGGAATGAACCGCAGAATGATGAAAATCGACGATGACGCCGTTCTCGAAATCATCGACCATTATACAAGAGAGGCGGGAGTGCGCGGACTTGAAAGAAATATCGCCGCACTCTGCCGCAAGGTCGCCAAACAGCTTGTTGAAGATCCGAACAAAAAATCGGTTCACGTGAAGAAATCGGATATTTTCGGTTATCTCGGACCCGAAAAGATACAGGATGAGGAGCTTTCGCCGAATGACGAGGTGGGCGTTGTCAACGGACTCGCATATACCGATGCCGGAGGAGACCTGCTCAAAGTTGAGGCGGTATCGATGGACGGAAGCGGAAAACTCGAACTGACGGGCTCGCTCGGCGATGTCATGATTGAATCTGCGAAAATCGCGCTCTCGGTTGTGCGTACCAGAGCAAAATCGCTGGGTATCGCCCCCGATTTCCATAAGACAAAAGATATACACATACATTTCCCCGAAGGCGCCGTACCTAAGGACGGCCCGAGCGCGGGTGTAACCATTGTGACCGCACTTGCGTCCGAACTGTCGGGAATACCCGTAAAACGTGATGTCGCAATGACGGGTGAGGTTACACTGCACGGCAGAGTTCTTGCGATAGGCGGACTGCGCGAAAAGACGATGGCGGCATATAAAGCCGGAATCAAAACCGTTCTTCTGCCTGCCGATAATAAGCAGGACTACGAACGGCTCGATGACTATATCAAGAACGGCATGAAATTCAAGTTCTGTTCGACGGTTGACGATGTTCTCGAAAACGCGCTTGCACAGCGGCCCGAAATCGATATAACCGGAAAGAAAATGATAGATCTCGGAGTTGTCGCCGCGGCAGAGCTGAACAACAAAAACGGAGCGGTTCATGAAAGTGAATTTTGTAAAAACAACCCTTAAAATAACGGCAGGGCTCAAAAATCAGCTTCCCAATGACAGAATACCGCAAATCGCCCTGTCGGGCAGATCCAATGTCGGCAAAAGCTCGATGATAAACTGCCTTATCGAACGTAAATCGCTTGCCCGCGTGAGCTCGACTCCGGGCAAAACGATAACCGTCAATTTTTACGATGTCGACAGCGCCTTTTGTCTTGTCGACCTGCCGGGATACGGATTCGCAAGACGCGGCGGCGCCGAACGCGAAAAATGGTCGGAACTTGTCGACGGATATTTTGAAAACGCATCGAAAAACGGCAATCTCCGCGCCGTCGTACAGTTGATAGACCTAAAAGTCGGACCGACTGCGGATGATGAAACGATGCTCGATTATCTCGGGAAAACCGAAACACCCTTTTTTGCGGTTGCAACCAAAGCGGATAAACTGAATAAAACCGAGTATGCGAAAGCACTTGAAAAGCTCAAATCGCA
>CAZHPU010000185.1:0-3500 GCA_964534435.1 uncultured Lachnospiraceae bacterium
TACAATCAGGTCATTGAGGAAACCGACATTTCCTCGGCCACATTAAGCAGAGTTTCTCGTTGTGTTCAGTACGGTAAAGGATATGTTAATCTGATTAAAAAATCAGAAAAAGTATAAAAGAAATCGGCTCGTCCGCATTTTTGTATGCGGACGAGCCGATTCGTTATTTATTATGTTTATTCTCGTACTTTATTGCCGATTCGACAAGTCCCAAAAAAAGAGGATGTGCCTTGTTCGGTCTGCTCTTAAATTCGGGATGGAACTGAACCCCGATATAAAAATCATTCTCGGGTATCTCAACCGTTTCAACAATATAACCGTCGGGAGAAGTTCCGCTTACGCACAATCCGGCATCAATCAATTCTCTTCTGAAATCGTTATTAAATTCATAACGGTGTCTGTGCCGCTCCGAAATTTCATCCTTACCGTATGCTTTATACATTTGTGTTCCCTTTACTATTTTACAAGGATAAGCACCCAAACGCAATGTTCCGCCCTTTGCGACATTTTCGTTTTGATCAGGCAAAAAGTCAATCACTTTATGCATCGATGCACTGTCAAATTCGCCAGAATTTGCATCCTTTAATCCGACAACATATCTTGCGAACGCTATTACGGCAACTTGCATACCAAGGCAAATACCGAGATAAGGCAAATTATTTTCTCGGCAATAATTTGCTGTAATAATTTTACCTTCGATTCCTCTGTTGCCGAATCCGCCCGGTACAACCACGCCGCAGCATTCAGAAAGCTTATTTTGAACATTCTCGGCTGTAATAGTCTCGGAATCAATCCATTCAATGTTTATATATGCTCCATGCACATAGCCTGCGTGTCTCAGTGATTCGGCGACAGACAAATACGCATCATGCAGCTGAACATATTTGCCCACAATTCCGATTGTAACGGTCTTATCTCTTGAATGCATTTTGCTTAACATTTCGTTCCATTCGGAAAGATCGATATTCGGAGCGTCTATATTAAGCTCACGGCAGACAATCTCGGAAAATCTGCTTTTTTCGAGCATTACGGGCGCTTCATACAATTCGGGAAGAGTTATGTTTTCAATTACACAGTCCGGCTTAACATTGCAGAACATCGATATTTTATTAAAAATAGGCTTTTCTATCGGCTCATCGCAACGAAGCACAATAATCGTCGGATTAACGCCCATTCCCTGCAATTCCTTAACCGAATGCTGAGTCGGCTTTGATTTATGCTCATCCGATCCGTGAAGATAAGGAACAAGTGTAACATGTATAAATATACTGTTACTTCTGCCGACTTCAAGCGAAACCTGACGTGCGGCCTCGATAAAAGGCTGCGATTCTATATCGCCGATAGTTCCGCCGATTTCGGTAATTACAACATCGGCATCGGTTTTTTTGCCGACAGAATAAATAAATTCTTTTATTTCATTTGTTATGTGAGGAATAACCTGTACGGTAGACCCGAGATATTCTCCGCGTCGTTCTTTTGTCAAAACATTCCAATAGACTTTACCTGTTGTAAGATTGGAAAATTTATTTAGATTTTCATCGATAAATCTTTCATAATGGCCGAGATCAAGATCTGTTTCCGCACCGTCATCGGTTACATAAACCTCGCCGTGCTGATACGGGCTCATTGTACCGGGATCGACATTTATGTACGGATCGAGCTTTTGTGCTGCCACCTTCAGCCCTCTGGATTTCAGTAATCTTCCGAGCGATGCGGCGGTAATTCCCTTGCCAAGGCCCGAAACAACACCACCGGTAACGAAAATATACTTTGTCTGCTTCATAAAACCTCCTTTATAATAAAAAACAAATTAACAAAATTGTTATCATTTTTTGTGCATTACTTATCATAAGTTCTGATTATATTTTCGGCAATCTTTCTTTTGGATGTCCTCAGATTCATAGCTTGTTTTTCAATATAGTAATGAGCATCTTTTTCGGACATATTAAGGCTGCCTATGAGAAGCCATTTTGCTCTGTCAATTACATATATGTCATCAATCTTCTCACGTAAAAGTCTGTTTTTTTCATCAAATTTATTGAGTTTTGAATGCAATGCGGAAATGATCCTTACGGATGACAAAAAGCAGTTACGGTTCAAAGGCTTTTGAAGAACAAAAACTCCCTGATATTCAAGATCCAAATATAATTTTTCATAGGTATCGCTTTTGCAAATCAATAAAATGCCAATCGGTTTGTCAATATATTTCATAATAAAATCAACTGTAAATTCCGATTCATTATTTTCATTTACAATAAGCAAGTCAAAATTTTCATTTGATATTTTGTCATCGGCAGAATCAAAGCTATCTGAATAAACTACGGGAGAAAACTCTTTTTCATCGAAAATATCGCAAATATTGTCATAGATTTGAACAGACGAAGAAACGAGTAAAACACTTTTGGGTTTTATCATCAAATGAGTAGAAGTTTGCATAAATTCTGCTCCGTAATTATTCTGTAATTTCAGTATATTTTCGACCTGCATTTTTTATAATCAGTGATTATACTACACGACTTTCGGCTTGTCAAGACTTTTTCGAATTTTTTACAAAATCACTTGACAAAACAGAATTCATATGCTAAAATCACTCCATAAAGTGACGAAGAGGTGCCGAGAATAGTTTACTCGGTCAAATGTATCTTTTTGGTAAAACACTAATTTAATAGCGACAAGGGCGTCGTAAAATCAGATTTGATATATATGCGGGTATCCGTATAGCACCCTTATGTCGCTGTTTTTTTAATGTATTTGAAAAGGAGACAAACTATGACATCAACTTCAGAAATTTTCGGCTCGATGGTTTTCGATGACAGTACGATGGAAGCAAGACTTCCAAAAGAAACATATTTAATGCTTCAGAAGACCATTAAGGAAGGCAAACACCTTGATTTAAGCGTTGCGAATGTTGTTGCAAATGCAATGAAAGATTGGGCAATAGAAAAAGGCGCAACGCATTACACTCATTGGTTTCAACCGATGACCGGGATTACCGCGGAAAAGCACGACAGTTTTATATCACCGAAGAGCAATGGAAAGATTATACTTGAATTTTCGGGAAAAGAGCTCATACAAGGTGAACCCGATGCATCGTCGTTCCCATCGGGAGGTCTAAGAGCCACTTTTGAGGCAAGAGGATATACCGCATGGGACGCAACCTCATACGCATTTATTAAGGATAATGTACTCTGCATCCCCACTGTTTTCTGCTCGTATGGCGGTGAAGCCCTTGATTTGAAAACCGCTTTGCTTCGTTCAATGGAAGCAATAAACACTCAGGCATTGCGTGTTCTGAAACTGTTTGGACATGATGATGTGAAATCGGTAAAAACCACAGTCGGAACAGAGCAGGAATACTTCCTAATAGATAAAGATCTTTATGATAAAAGAAAAGATTTAATCTATACCGGCAGAACTCTTTACGGTGCAAGATCTCCAAAAGGTCAGGAACTTGATGATCATTATTTCGGTGCTATCAAACCCCGTGTTGCCGAATTTAT
>CAZHPU010000186.1:0-3492 GCA_964534435.1 uncultured Lachnospiraceae bacterium
CTTTTCTACACATCGCGAAGGGATGTCGCGTTTGGCCAAGGCAAATCGGCTTGATGTGAGTTCTAAAGGTCGTTTAGGGTATATTCGCTACTTTGATGACTTTTCTGCGTTTCCGTTGAATAACATGTGGACGGATACTGGTAGTAGTTTTATGTCGAAGGTTTATGTTGTTCAGACAGGTGAATCGACTATTCGTCGTTGTTTATTGATGACGACGGATCCAGGGGATTTGGTATTAGATCCGACGTGTGGGTCAGGGACGACGGCGTATGTTGCGGAGCAATGGGGTCGGAGGTGGATTACGATTGACACGTCGCGAGTGTCGCTTGCGATTGCGCGGCGGCGGTTGATGACGGCGCGTTTTCCGTATTATTATTTGCTGGATAGTGAGGAGGGGTTGAAGAAGGAGATGGAAGTCTCTGGGAAGGTGAAGGTGTTGATTGGGAAGGTGTACAATCATCGGTTGTCGCAAGGATTTGTGTATAAGCGTGTGCCGCATGTGACGTTGAAGGCGATTGCGAATAATTCTGAGATCGATGCGATTTGGGCGAAGTATGAGAAGGATTCGCTCGAGATTCGTGAGGGTGCGGCGGCGGGTGGGAAGGTGCCGGAGGAATGGGAGATGCCGTTTGAGGAGGGGAGCGAGTTTCAGAAGATGAAGGCGAGGCGTCAGGCGGAGATTGATGCGTCGATTGCGAAGACGGCGGAGGTTGAGAATTTGTATGATCAGCCGTATGAGGACAAGAAGCGGGTGCGCGTGACGGGTCCGTTCACGGTGGAGAGTTTGGCACCTGTGAGGTCGCTTATTGAGAGGGCGGATGGGGAGTTGGAGGATCCGGCGATGAAGTTAGGGAATGGTGTGACGTATGGGAATGGGGCGAATTATGTGACGCGGATGATACAGGCGTTGAGGCGCAATGGTGTGAAGCAGTCGAAGAAGAAGGATCGGATAGAGTTTACGAAGGTGGAGGCGTTTGGGGATTCGAGTGGGTTGATTGCGGCGGAGGCTGTAGGGGAGGTATCGGAGAAGACTGGGAAGGTGGTGCGGTATGCGATTGCGTTTGGGCCTGAATTTGGGTCTGTGAGGCGAGATGAGGTGATGAAGGCCGGGAAGCGGGCGATGGAGCTTGGGTTTGATGTATTAATTTACTGTGCGTTTAGTTTTGATGCGTATGTTGGGGAAGGGACGGAAGAGCAGATGGGGGATCTTAAAATTTTGCATGCGCGGATGAATGCGGATTTGCACATGGTGGAGGATTTGAAGGACACGGGGCATGGGAATCCATTTATTATATTTGGTGCGCCTGACATTGAGTTGAAGGAGGTGGAAGGGCGAGAGGGGATGTACACGGTGACGATACGTGGTGTGGATGTGTATGACCCGAAGGAGGGGGAGGTGCGGTCTGACGATGCGAAGGACATTGATTGTTGGATGGTGGATACGGATTATTGTGGTTTTGCATTTTTTGCGCGGCAGATTTATTTTCCGGACAATGAGAAGGTGTATGATGGGTTGAAGAAGGTGTTGACGAAGGAGGTGGATCGGGAGGCGTGGGCGAGTGTGGCGCGTACGACGTCGCGAGCGTTTGCGCGGCCGAAGAGTGGGCAGATTGCGGTGAAGGTGATTAATCACTTTGGGGACGAGGTGATGAAGATATTTCCTGTGCCGCCGAAGGGTGAATGAAGGTGCGTTGAGGGAGGCGAGAGATGATTATTGCGCAGAGTTTTGTGAAGCAATTGCGGACGTTTGCGAAGCGGGATCAGGAGGCGATTTCGCTGAAGGTGATTGCGTTGCAGGCAGGGATGACGGAGGCGCGGCACAAGTTGCACAAGGTGGATGGGGATGCGGGTTGGTGGTCGGCGTATGTGAATGGGGATTTGCGTATTATATTGCAGCGGCCTGGAGAGAATGAGTGTGTGGTGTGTTGGGTGGATCATCATGATGCGGCGTATCGGTGGGCGCGGAATCATACGCTGGCGAAGCATCCGGCGACGGGTGTGATGCAGCTTGTTGAGGTGCAGGAGGTGGTGGTTGAGAAGGAGAAGGGGCGAGATGAGGGGAAGGTGGCGACGATCTGTGAGAAGATGGGGGTGGATGCGGGGCAATTGCTGGCGTGGGGGATACCGGAGATGTGGGTGGAGAGGGTATTGGGTGCGCGAGATGAGGATGAGCTTTTGGAGATTGGGGAGTATCATTTGCCGGCGGATGCGGCGGAAGTTGTGTTGAAGTTGGCGGTTGGTGAGCGGCCTGAGGGGACTGGGGCGGCGGCGAGTGAGGAGGAAAGTGCCGCGGGCGAGGGTGAGGCTGTGGCTGAGGAGGTTCGTGAGGGTGAGGGGGCGGAGAGCGCGAAGGAATGGAAGACGCAAGAATGGTGGGTGGTGACGGATGATGAGGATTTGAAGACGGCGCTTGAGGATGCGAATTGGGATTCGTGGTGTGTGTATTTGCATCCGTCGCAGAAGAAGATTGCGTATCGGACGTATGAGAAGGCGTATCGAGTGTGTGGGAGTGCGGGGACCGGGAAGACGGTGGTGGCGTTGCATCATGCGCGGCACATTGTGGAGACGGATGCGGGTGCGCGAGTTTTGATTGCGACGTATTCAGAGAATTTGGCGAGGGATTTGGATGCGCGGTGTCGTATTTTGATGAGGCCGCGGGAGTTAGAGCGGTGTGAGGCGAAGGGGCTTGGGGCGTTTGCGGAGGGGCTTTACAAGGGGCTTTGTGCGGATGAATTGGGGATGGGGAAGGCGCAGTATGTGATGACGGGGAAGGAATGGCGAGCGGCGGCGCGGCAGATTTTGGATGGGGCGGGAGCGGAACAGGCGACGGGGAAGAGTTTGGCGTTTTTGTTGTCGGAGATGGAGAGGATTATTGAACCGCGGCAGATTCGGGATGAGCAGGGGTATGTGCGTGCGAAGCGGCGTGGCGTGAAGACGCGGCTTGCGGAAGAGGTGCGGCGGAAGATTTGGCGAGCGATTGAGGGGGTGCATGAGGAGTTTCGAGCGAGGGGGATGTTGACGCCGGAGGAGATGTTTGGGATTTTGGCTAGGTTTTATCGTGAGCATCCGGAGGTGCCGCGGTATTATTCGCATGCGATTATTGACGAGAGTCAGGATTTGTGTGAGGTGGAGCTTGAGTTTTTGACGGCGTATTTTGGGACGAAGGGCGGGAGGTTATTTTTTGCGGGGGATGTGGGGCAGAGGATTATTCGTTATTCGTTTCCGTGGAAGCCGTTTGGGATTGATTTGCGCGGGTGTTCGCGGGTATTGAAGGTGAATTATCGCACGACGCGGCAGATTCGGCAGCAGGCGGACAAGTTGATGGTGGCGGATGCGAGCGATGCGGATGATGTGAGGCAGGATCGCACGGGGACGATTTCGTTGTTGGCGGGGCCCGCGCCTGAGGTGAGACAGTTTGCGACGGTTGAGGAGGAGGTTGCGGGGGTGGCGAAGTATTTGGATCGGTTGGCGAAGACGGTGCCGGCATCGGCG
>CAZHPU010000187.1:0-3182 GCA_964534435.1 uncultured Lachnospiraceae bacterium
GCTGTACTGATACGCTGAAATTTATTGAAACAATCGCCGACGGCGGACAGTATACCGAGCTGAAACATGACTGCGCTCCCGAAATAATAACTGCGCTTGCATCTGTCGGCAGTATGGTAACCGGTATTGTCGCGACCGTTCACGGCAAATCGCTGACTCCGAAGGCGGCACGTAAAGCCGCCGGATTCATATCGTTCTGCGATAACTTCTCAATCCCCGTACTGACACTTGCCGACTGCGAAGGAATCGATATTTCGGTTGACTCGGAGAACACCGCTTATGCTCCCGAACTTTCGAGACTTGCGGCCGCATATGCGGTATCGACAAATACCAAGATTACGGCGATTGTCGGAAACGCATTCGGCAGCGCATATACACTTCTCGGATCAAAGGCGGTCGGCGCGGATGTAGTTCTCGCAACCGAAAACGCCGTAATTTCGGTTATGAAACCCGATGCTGCGGTTCAGTTTATCTATTCGGATGAAATAAAGACCCCCGCGGACCGCGAGGAAAAGACAAACGAATGGATGCTCAATCACGCTTCGGCAGCCGCCGCCGCATCGACAGGCGATATAGATGACGTTGTTCCCGCAGAGGAACTTCGTGCAAGGATAATATCCGCACTCGGAATGCTTTGGTCGAAAGCATCTGGCAATGTTTCGGGCAAACATTCGAAGCTTCCTTTCTGATAAAAGGAGGATAAAATGAAAACCGATATGTTTTTGAATTTAGCCGAAACGGTGAGTGAAAATACGCTCGGCGGACGGACACTCGAAGCACTCAAAGATACATTTATCGGAATGCTTGTTGTTTTTGTCGCGCTCAGTATTCTCTGGCTCGTTATCGAAATATTTCACAGATGCGTTGCCGCTTTCTCAAAAAAAGAAGATAAAGCGGAAAACAAATCAGATAAACCGGCGGATGAGATTAAGGCCGTCGAAATCATCGAAGATTCGTCCGATGATGACGGCGCGATAGTCGCGGCGATTACCGCGGCAATATCGGCATATACCGACGCTCCCGCCGGATCGTTCAGAGTTGTTTCGTTCAGAAAAACACAAAATAACGCTCACTGGAATAAGAGATAAATAACTTAAATTACGGGAAAGGATCAGATAAAGATTATGAAAAGATTTAATGTTACAGTAAACGGCGTCGCATACGATGTTGAAATCGAGGAAGTTGCCGAAAATTCCGCTCCTGCAGCTGCTCCCGCAGTCGCAGCCGCACCCGCTCCCAAAGCAGCGCCTGCCGCTCCCAAGGCAGCTCCTGCCGCAGTGAAAACCGCTCCCGCAGGTGCAACAGAAGTTAAGGCACCGATGCCCGGAACAATTCTTAAAATAAATGTTGCCGTAGGTCAGGCTGTAAAGAAAGGCGATGTTGTCGCAATTCTCGAGGCATTGAAGATGGAAAACGAAATCTTCGCTCCGGTAGACGGCACAGTCGCAACCGTCAATGTAAACAAGGGCAGCTCGGTTAAAACCGACGACCTTATCATCTCGGTTAAATAAGTCGAACAATTTCAATGTAACTGAAAGGATGGCATAAACAAATGCTTGATACCCTGAATACCTTCCTTCGGTCAACCGGAATTTATGAGCTTCTGTTCAGCGGAGATGTGGCTGTATGGAAATATCTGATTATGTATGCAATAGTCGGAGTGCTTGTTTATCTCGCTATTGTAAAACAGTTTGAACCTCTGCTGCTTCTTCCGATTGCCGTCGGAATGCTGCTGACCAATTTACCGGGAACCGAAATGTTCCATATGGAATATTTTATCAGTAATGACGCCGATTTTGAGTTCAATGTTCTTAAAGTGCTGAATCCGACAGGCGGATCGGAGGCAGGCCTGCTTGATCTGCTTTATCTCGGAGTCAAACTCGGCATATATCCTTCGCTGATATTTATCGGAATCGGCGCAATGACCGATTTTACCCCTCTTATTTCAAATCCCAAGTCGCTGCTTATGGGCGCGGGCGCACAGCTCGGCGTTTTCGTCGCTTTTGCGGGCGCTTACATCTCGGGCGTGTTCACACTTGCCGAGGCAGGCGCAATCGGTATTATCGGAGGCGCCGACGGTCCTACCGCAATACTTGTGACCAAAACACTTGCTCCTCATCTTCTCGGAGCTATTGCGATTGCCGCCTACTCGTATATGGCGCTTATCCCTATGATACAGCCTCCTATTATGAAGCTGCTCACCACCGATAAGGAAAGACGCATTAAGATGACGGCGCTTCGCCCTGTCACACAGCTTGAAAAGGTTATTTTCCCGATACTCGTTACCGCGGTTGTCTGCTGGATAGTTCCTACCGCAGGTCCGCTGATCGGCGCGCTTATGTTCGGTAACCTTCTCAATGTCTGCGGCTGCACCCAGCGTCTGTCGAATGTTGTTCAGAACGGACTTATGAACGCCGTAACCGTGTTCCTCGGAATATCGGTCGGCGCTACGGCTACCGCCGAAAATTTCCTGTCGTTCCAGACACTTCTTATTATCGCACTCGGACTTCTTGCATTCTGCATTTCAACAGTCGGCGGACTGCTTACCGCAAAGATTATGAATGTAATTTCGGGCGGTAAGATTAACCCGCTTATCGGCTCCGCAGGCGTTTCCGCCGTTCCTATGGCGGCTCGTGTTTCTCAGAAAGAGGGACAGAAGGTCGATCCTACAAACTTCCTTCTCATGCACGCGATGGGCCCGAATGTCGCCGGTGTTATCGGATCCGCAGTCGCCGCGGGATTTCTGCTCGCGCTGATTCCCCATTGACCGATTTCATACCGAATAATCGGATAACGGCTCAATAAATTTAATGAAAGTGAGATCATGATATAAATGGCAAAGGTAAAAATCTGTGAGACAGTCCTTCGTGACGCTCACCAATCGCTTATCGCAACGCGTATGACCACAGATGAAATGCTTCCGATTCTCGATGAAATGGATAAAATCGGCTACTATTCACTTGAAGCATGGGGCGGGGCGACATTTGATTCCTGTATGCGTTTCCTTAATGAGGATCCGTGGGACAGACTCCGCAAAATCCGCGATCACGTAAAAAACACCAAACTCCAGATGCTTTTCAGAGGACAGAATATTCTCGGCTACCGTCATTATGCCGACGATGTTGTTGAATATTTCGTTCAGAAATCGATTGCAAACGGAATCGATATAATTCGTATTTTCG
>CAZHPU010000187.1:3192-3472 GCA_964534435.1 uncultured Lachnospiraceae bacterium
ACCTTAAAACGGCAATATCCGCAACAAATAAAGAGGGCGGTCATGTTCAGGCGGCGATTTCCTATACGACAGGCCCCTGCTATGATACCGAATATTTCGTAAATTATACGAAACAGCTTGTCGAGATGGGCGTCGGATCAATCTGTATAAAAGATATGGCGGGACTTCTCAAGCCGTATGATGCCGAGGTTCTTGTCAAAGCCCTCAAATCGGAATTTCCCGATCTTCCCGTTGAGCTTCATACACATTATACCGCAGGTCTTGCTTCGATGACGCTTCT
>CAZHPU010000188.1:0-3467 GCA_964534435.1 uncultured Lachnospiraceae bacterium
AACGCTTTCTACCGTGAGCAGCGGCACGATTGTCTGGCAGCGACAAATCAGTCAAATGCGTTGGAGCTCACCGCAAGTGACAACGGTTGCGGCAAGTCCCTATCTGCCGGAGAATATCAAGATTACAGACGGCCAGGAATTTCAATCAAGGCAGGTTCTTCAGGGAGAAAAACTGCTCACCTTGGATCATGTCACACTAGACAGTGCCATCGTGGAGGCAGAGGAGTCCTATGCAAGTCAACTTTCTTATGAAGTTTCCTACAGACGTGAGCTGACAGAGGCACAGAAAAATACGCAGGAAGTTCTTACGCAAGCAACAACCGCTTTGGAAAAAGGCGCTACAGCCAACGCCAAACGCAAGGCACAGCTTGAGCAAGCCTATCAGACGGCACAGGAAGACTACGACTTGATTGTTACCCAGGGGATATACAGCGGAACAACGTTGGAGATTGTCACAGCAAAAACCCAGAAGGCCCAGGCTTGCCTGGATGCTTTGAAAGCATTGCGTCAGAACGGGTATGCTATGGTTGCGCCCTGTGACGGCTTGCTTGTTTCCTGGCCAAGTGATGTTGGTACTGCACTGCAAGCCAACCAGCAATATTTCACAATCATTCCGGATGATGCTGAGCGGCAGTTGGTGGTAACCTTAGGAGAAGAATGCACCCTGCCAAATGAGCTGGCACAGGTTACTTTGGCTTCTACGGAAAGCGCTTTGGAGCGCTACACGTTTTCCGTGACATCAAAAGGTACGAATGCCCAAGGCGCAGTGGAGCTGACGCTGGAAGGTGATCGTACAGTATTTGAAAAGATCGACCTAAGCAAATCGTACAAGTTAAACTACGAGTCAGAATTTTATCAGGCTCTGGTCCCCAATGAGGCCTTCATCACCCAGGATACAGTGTATGTGGTCAAGAGCCAATATAATAACGGGCAAACAGAGCAAGTGATCCAGTCAGTGAAGGTGAACCGTGAAAGCGGCAATGCCTCCTACACACCCGTGACCGGCAATAGTCTGAGTGCCGGTGACCAGGTGGTTACCGGTTGGGATCGTGCCATCACGGTGGGGCAAACCGTGATCGTGGTAAATTCATTGGCACAATAAAAAGATATGCTGCTGCAGTACATATGTCTGCAGCAGCTTTTTTCAAGTAACTTTTTTCAATACAATAACTGGTCATAATTTATGATTTTTCTTTTCACAGGAACATACTTCCGATAGAGACCATGATCACGTACATCAGGTACAGTACCATCACGGGCTTATGGCGCATGACCAGCGCCAGATACTCCCGCAGAGATGCGGCAGGAACATAATACTTTGCCGTTTTGCCGCCGATGCCTTGGGCATCCATGCCAAGCTCCCGCGCCAGGAGCACTGCGCGCAGTACATGATAATCGCTGGTAGCAATCATAAACTTGCTGTGCTCACTTTCCATCAGCTTCACGGAAAACTGCAAATTTTCCCGTGTGTTGGTGGAGCGATTTTCTTCGATAATGTCTTCCTCAGGGATGTTCTGAGACAGCAGATACTTCTTCATGGCCTCTGCTTCGCTGGTCACTTCATGCTTGCCTTGACCGCCGGAAACAATGAACTTCGCCTTTTTCCCGCCCTGCTCATACCAGCGGATGGCGGCATCCAGCCGTCCCCGGAGCAGAGGCGTTACCGTGCCGTCCTTGCGGATGGCACAGCCCAGTACCACCACATACGGACAATCCATAGGCTTCTTCATGTGCCGATAAGCCACGGAATACAGCCAGAACCCGCCCAGTGCCAGCGGGACGTACAGTACCAGATTCATCATGAAGACCAGCAGGGTTACCTGCATTTCACTGCCGGAAATTCCAGTGAAGCAGTACACATACCAGGCGCAGCAGCCCAGGAAGCTGACAACGCTCCATGCAATGGGCTGGACATGCGTCAGCGACAGTCCTTCCCTGCGGATCACCAGCACGCCATCAATCAAAAGAGTCAGCGTTGCGCCGATCAAGCTGAACATGATTAAATAGTTCACCGTATAGCCTACCGCCAAACCCACCGTGGAGCTTGTGGCAAAGCCGGCATACATCAGTGCCAGCACGCCGTGATAAAGGGACAGCTCCAGCAGGAAGCCATTGATCATGTGGCGCTTTTCTTGGTGAATCAAAAGAATCGCCAGCGTCAGAAAAAGCACGGTACCGGCACAGTGAAGAATCAAGTTGATGGTCAGCGCATCCATTGGGAGACCCCTTTCCAGCAGGAAGAATCAAGAATTCCAATACCTTTATGATAGCACAATTTCACTGGAAATACCACCTTTGTCCAATGGATTTCTGCATGGTTGATCGGCCTCTCCCGGCAATCTTACCTGAACACACAAAAAGACGATGCTCTGCAAAAGAACATCGTCTTCTTGTGAAGATTGTGGGAGATGCTTCAGGTTACCCCAAAGCGATCGTCCCACAAATTGTTATTAATGCATGGAACGGATGGTACGCACCAGCGTATCGATGGTGTCAGCGGAGACGAGAACCGTCTTCGTGCCGTCAATCACTGCCTGGTAGGAATCCGCATCATACTCGCTGATCACCACTGTGGTAGACAGGCCGTTGGTATCGGTGGCGGTCATGGTCAGCACCGTGTCGCCATTCTTGGCTTCGGTCACAAGCTCGGTAGCCTTCAGGGCCGTGATCTTGCTCCACAGAGTTTCGTCTGCATTCTCCTCTTCGGTTTCTTCCTCCGTGGTGTCTGCAGTTTCTTCCGTGGTTTCTTCCGTGTCGGTTGCGGTGGCTTCGGTTTCTTCTGCCTCTTCAGCCTTCACGATGGTGTAGGTGCCTTTGGAGGTCTCGAAGGTTGCCGTCTGCAGAGAATCCCAAGGCATGGGCACCACAGCGGTAATCCACATATCATCTGCGTTGGCGCTGAGCAGGCTGCTTACATCGCTGGCGGCCACTGTGTAAACCATGGAGGAGCCGGGCAGACGTGCATAGTAATCACCGGAGTCATTGGTGGTGCCCAGCAGGATCTGCAGGGAAGTGTCCTCGGAACCCGTCAGGGTAACAGTCACAGCATTGGCGTCGTCCAGCTGATAGGTGGTCAGGTCATCGTCGGTGGCAGTAGCCGTCACCAGCTCATCCCATTCAATGCCTTCAGCGGCAGATACCAGGGCTTCCACCTTGGAGGCCGTCAGAGGCTCGTCGGTGGAGGCGTTGTACCACAGCTGATCAGGATCCACCGTGGTGCTTGCTTCCTTCTTCACAGCGGAGAAGATAGAGCCCACCGTAATGGCGGTAGCATCCGTCACCTCAGGGATTTCCTCCATGGCCACCAGATCCTTCTGCGTCTTGTTGAAGGTGGTGGACAGCGAGGTGGAGATGGTGTAGATGACATCATCCTGAGTAGAAAGCTTCAAGTAGTAACCATCAGCGAAGGGCGTTGCATCACACATGGTGTAGGTCGTGGTGCTTTCATCCTTCCAGGTTGCGGTAAC
>CAZHPU010000189.1:0-3465 GCA_964534435.1 uncultured Lachnospiraceae bacterium
ATTACTCTACCAAATGATGTTGCAAAGGTACGGATTTATAATAACATACACAATACCTTTGTAAATTTTATATGACCGGTTACAAATAGTGCGCCAGCCTACTCAGTGTTGTTGTCGTCGGGTATATCTTCGGAGGTGTGCTGTTGGGTGTTGGATTTTTTGATAGACATGTGGACATTGAGTGCTCGTTTGGCGAGTACTTCGAGTGTGACATCGGATTGTGATTGTGTGTCGTCGTTGAGTATGACAGGCGATACCTGCGTGATGATACGCGCGAGTGTGGCAGGGTCGGCAGTCTTTATCTTTTTTCTTAGTTGTGCGATGGCTTCGCCACAGAGCACTTTGAGTTGCTCTCTCTGTGCCTGTGGCGAGTATCGCTCGGTGTTAGTTGGTCGTGCCATTTTGTTATTCGTCTTTGAAGAGGTTACGGTTGAGTTGTTGGTTGAGTTGCAGGATAGCGTTGATGTCCTTAGGCGATACTTCTTTGTCGTCTTTGAGTGGGTTAGGCAGCCGTTGGAGTTTTCGTTCCACCTCTTGGTAGGTCTTATAGTTGTCGGTCTTGCGCTCTACGCTCTGTTCCTCTCGTGACATGGAGTTGTATCGTTTGCGGTATGCCTCCATCTTGTCGGTTGCTTTGTAGAACTCTTGGTTGTAGGCTTTATCCTCGGAGTAGTCACGGAAGAGGTCTCGCAGGAATGGGTAGTTGGTGATGGACTTGTAGTCGTCGCCACCTGCTGCGGCATCATAGACGAAGCCGGCAGTGTGTCCGAGGCTCTCCCATACACCGCTGAGGTAGCCTTGTGCTATGTGTTCGATAGCGTTTGGTTTGATGTCTATCCAGCCGTCTGTCCTGCCACCGCCATACGGCACCTCAGGGTTGCCCCCACTCCATTTGTGGAGGGTGTTGGCGGCATCGATAGCCCATTGTGGGGTGTTGCGCTTGGCGGTGGTGATGTTCTTTTTCTGCTCGTCCCATTTCTTACGATAGACGGTAGAGCCTTTGAAGTCACGATTGACAAGTACATCAATGACAGGCGATACGACTGATGGTGCAGCGGACTGTGCGTACTTGGCTGCGTTGAACTCTAACTCGTTGGTGGCTTCATTGAAGTCGAACATATTGTGGAGTTGCAGCACCGAGGTAGGTGTTATCTCGCTGAGCGCATAGTCGGCGGCTGTGAGTGCAGCATCTTTCCATGTCTTTCGTCCTTGTGCAGCGAGAGCGGCTTGTACGCCTGCTGCATAGAACATACGGAAGAAGTGGACTACCGGTATCTTTGTGCCGAATACGATGAAGTTAGACATGCGGTCATACTCTGTGAACCATGTCTCGTCGTCTGGGTCGTCGGGGCTGAGATAGACGGAGAGTAGTCCGAGCAATGCGAAGTCGGCTGCGACGCCTGCGAGTTTAGCCCCGAACTTGAGAGCGGCTTTGCCATAGGCGGGTCGGTTCTTGCCTTGCGGTGTCATCTCACGCATGTTACCTTGTACGGTGGCATTGAAGAATGTGAAGTACTTGGACATCTCTTTGCTGAGTATGCCTGACTGATTGAAGTTGGTGGTTATGTTCTTCGCCATCTTGGCAGCCTCTTGTGTGCTGTAGCCTAACTGCCGTGCGGTGACATACTGCGCAAAGCGGACTGTGAGTTCGGAGGCTTCGGTGAGCAGGCTGAGTGTGCCTTTGACACCTCTGTTCCATACCTTATCCCACTTGGTGTCGCCTTTAACCATCTTATCGAAGTCTTTTGCCATGCGCTCTAACTCGGGCATGAACGAGAAGCCTGTCTGTGCTCCTGCCTCGAAATACTCTCTGAGGTAGTCACCGTACATGCCACTATATGTCTCTCGGTCGTGGTAGGCATCGCTCCATATATATGCCCATATCGTGCGTTGCACCATAGGGATATTGGCAGCGGCTTTGGTAGCAAACTTGACACCTAACTCGCTCATGTTATTGATGAACGCTGCTTGTGCGTCACGCCAGAAGTTACGGCTCGCAAATCGTGGGTTGAACTGTGTGAGCATACCCGACATGTAACGGATTGCAGGTGTGTTGAGTTTGTTGAGTAACTTGTAGGCGTTGTATGCTTCGCCAAAGTTGCCATTGACGGCGTTGGCGAGTGCTTCGTCTTGCAGTTCGACAAGGTACTGCTGCCCATCTTTGAGGACTACGACTTGGTGTTGGCGTTTCTCGTCGCGGGTGCGGTGCTCTATCATGGTGTCGGTGGCACGCCCTACATAGATGAGTTGGTCTTGCAAGTCCTCTATCAATATATCACGCTTGGCGATGGCGGCAGGGGTCTTGAGATGTTCTTGCTCTTTGCGTAGTTTCTCTATCTGTGCGAGTATCTTCTCGTCGTGCTCTCGCTCGGCTTGTGTTGGTGCTGCATAGACGACTTCAGCCTCGAACGGTGTGCCGTCTGCATGGCGCATGACACGCCCTGTTGTGGGGTCGAGTACATTCTTTGCATATATCTGCCGTACTGTCCATGCGCCACTTTTCAGCCCGATGTTCTCGTTAGCGAGTAGTAGGTTTAGGAACTGCTGCTTGGAGCGGTTGTGCTCGGATTGCGAGATAGATGTCAGTCCGATACTCTCGATGAGAGCGAATGGGTCGGAGGCGAGTGACTGCCTGCCGTGTGCCTTGACGAGTGCGGAGTTGTATGGGTTGCCATAGAGGCGTGCGCCCTCGGGGACATAGTTGGTGTCGTAGCCATCGAAGTCACGCTCACGCCATCCACGCTGCGGTACATAGTAACGACGTTCGTATCTGTCTCGTGTGGCTTGGTCAATCAGTCCGGCTTGCAGTTGGTAGTCGAGCGCAAACTGATTAGCGGCATAGACGGCATCCCAAAAGTTGTCTATTGCTTCTTTTGGTAGTGCGCTCTCGACGGCATCGATGAGTTCGTAGTGTGTGATGCCGAGGTTGTTAATGAAGCCTTGCGCGCCACGGTCGGGCAGTCCGTTGTCGGCAGCCTCTTGTGTGTCTTTGGCTTGTGCATAGACACCCATTATCTCTCGGATGGTGAGTGGTCTGCCGTTGGTTTTCTCGTCCTCGAAGTTTTGCCATTTGAGGTTTAGGTTGAGCAGAGCGTCGTTGAGTTTCTTGTCCTTTGCGATAGCGGCGATGTTGTCGGCTATGTGTTGGATATAGGTGTCTTTGTATCGTCTTTGGAAAGTAGCGATACGCCCGAAAGCGAGTGAGAGGTCGCCGTGCATGTCCATGGTGTCGGGGTCGTAATTGCCATTGTGTGCGAGTATCCATTGTTGGAAGTTGTCGATGGCTGTGAATTTGTCGACTATGAACTTGTACAGTTTGCTTCGTTTCGATTGGTTGTGTTCGAGGAGTTGCTTGTACTCATTTACCTGTTGTTGGTCGAGTTGTTGGCGCCTCCAATCAGCGATACGCTTTGCCCACTCTCTTGTTGTTTCGCCTGTAATCTTAGGCGGTACGGGTGAGACGGA
>CAZHPU010000190.1:0-3427 GCA_964534435.1 uncultured Lachnospiraceae bacterium
ATAAACCGATTTGTCAAAAACCTTACCTGCAAAAAAGGAAAAACCGAAAAAAAGAAAAAAAGATAGTTTACATCAATGACATAGCGAAAAAGGCAGGACCGTGACGGCCCTGCCTTTTTTCGATTTTGTAAAGTTAAATCAAAGCGATTCGAGATAGTTTACGATGTCGCCGACGGTTGAAAATCCCGCGAGCTTTTCATCGGGAATGACGATTCCGTTTTCTTCCTCGATTGTCATCAGAAGCTGAAGAATATCAACCGAGTCTGCGCCGAGATCGCCCTTAATTGTCGAATTCATTGTGATTTTCGATTCGTCTATGCCGAGCTGATCGGCAAATAATTTTTTAACCTGTTCAAACATTACCGTTATCTCCTTGCTGTTCGTTTTTTTCTTTTATATTGTTGTCGCTTACACCGATTTCTGCGGCCATTTTGCCGCAGAAATCGGATTTTACCATTTTGTATGCCTGATCGATGCATATTTCGAACGCATGCGCACCGCTGCTGCCGTGTCCTTTGACAACAACCTTGTCAAGACCGAGAAGAACGCTTCCGCCGTAATTCTGGTAGTTCATGAATTCCTTTTCCTTCATGAACATTTTGTACATAAAGAGTGCGCCGATTTTGTTTATAAATGACGAAGAAATGTCTTTTTTCAGCTTTTTCAGCATTTCAAGACAGGCACCCTCGTGACTCTTTACCAGTACATTTCCCGAAAATCCGTCGCATACAACAATGTCGTATTTTCCCGACAGTAAGTCGCGGCTCTCCATATTTCCGACAAAGTTTATCGACGGCTCGGCTTTCAGCAGGGCATATGCCTCTCTTCGCAGATCGTCGCCCTTTTCCTCTTCGACACCCACATTGAGAAGAGCAACGCGCGGCGACTCAATGCCGTAAACCGTCTTAATATACGCGCTTGCCATAACCGCGTTCTGCCGCAGCTGTTCGGCCGAACATTCAACAGACGCTCCGCTGTCGCAGATGCCGACAATCGAGCCGTTCATGGTCGGAAGAATCGGACAGAACGCCGGACGGCGCACCCCTTTGATGCGCCCTATACGGAGAATGCATCCGCCGACGAGAACGCCGGTGGCACCCGTGGATACAAGTGCCGACAGCTCCCCGTTTTCCCGCAGCTGCTTTATTGCCTGTATCATTGACGAATCGCGTTTCAGCCTTATCGCGTCAATCGGCTTGTCGTTGCCGTCAACTGCGTTCGGCGAGTGTACGATTTCGATTCTGCTTTTAAGAGCAGATTCTCCGAGCTCGTCTATCCGTTTTTCTATTGTTTCGCTGTCGCCGAACATGATAACCGCAAGATCGTCATGCTTTTTCAGCGCGGCAACCGTGCCGTCGATGTTCGCATTCGGACTTTTGTCGCCGCCGAGCGTGTCAATAGCTATCTTAACCGTCTTTTTCGAGGCTGTGTTTTCAGTGCTCATCCGAACTTTCTCCTTTGCTTTTCGCACCCCCGAGCTCTTTTACATAAGAGCGGCGGCGCTTGTGAATTTCGCGCGGAAAACGCTTCCACAGATTCTGTATCGAATAGTTGTCCTCGAGATTCAGATTCGTCTCCGCACATTCTACACCGTCTTCGGACAGCATCCGCATAAGCGCGGATGTTACTATCGCGGTGATTCCCTTGTTTAAGTAGGCGGGATCAACCGCGATAAGTCCCAAATCAATCGTTTTCGGATGTTTTATCGCCGACAGAACTCTGATAAGTGCCGCGGGAGTAAGATGACCGTTCGATTTCTGCACCGCTTTTGCGAGAGAGGGGAAGCATACGCCCATGCAGACGACTTTACCGTTTGAATCGAGAATTGCCGCGACATGCTTTAAGTCGATAATAAGACGGAAGTTGTCTATCATCATTTTTTTCATGCCGTCGGTGAAGGGAACAGTTCCGTAGAGCCCCTCGTAGGCAACGTCGATAAGAGCATACATCCCGTCTGCATATTTGTCGAGAAAATCGGATGTGTTCTTCGCCTCGCCGAATTTCAGACCGTAGCGCTTCATCACAAAATCCGACATTTTCTCCATTTTTTCACGCTCTTCGGCTGACGGAGCGCGCAGTATCGACTCGTTCCAGTCGACTTCCTTCACATATCCGCTGTCCTCGACAAGACGCGGATAATAATCGGCATTGTACTGCTCCTCAAATGTCGACAGCCTGTCGAAACCTTCAATCAGAAGTCCCTCACGCTCGAGATCCGAATATCCGAGCGGCCCGCAGACCGTATCCATTCCGCGCTCTACGGCGAATTTTTCGACCGCGCCGAAAAGCGCACGGGATACCTCGACATCGTCGATTGAATCGAAACGCGTGAATCTGACGCGCCGCTCCCCGTGCTTTTCGTTAGAGGCGCGCTGAACTATCGCCGATATTCTGCCGACCGTCTCGCCGTCTCTTTTCGCAAGGAAAAATGCGCTTTCGCAGCTTTCGTTGTATACGAAATCGGGCGCGAATATTTTCTTTTCATCCGCCCAGAGCGGCGGTACAAAATAGGGGTTGCCGCGGTAAAGGCGTAACGGAAATTCGAGAAATTCGCGTTCGTCTTTCTTGCTTTCAACTTCGATGATTTCCACCATGTTGATGCTACCTGCCTTTTATCTGTGTTTTGAATGGAAGCTTATGCCTGCGCCGTTCGGACCGCAGTGACTGCCGGCGGTCGGATTCGTGCAGACGATTTTGATGTTAAGATTGTCGCCGAAACGCTCTCTCAGCATAGACGCAAGACCGTCTGCGATTTCGGGAGCATCGGTGTGTCCGATAATGATTCTGTGATCGGCAATGTTGTCGCCGAGTTCGTCGACATACTGTACAAGACGCTGCATTGCCTTGTCTCTTCCGCGTTCCTTGCCGATGCTTTCCATTCTGCCGTCGGGCGTCATATAGATAATCGGACGTATTCCGAGCAGCGTACCCATTGTCGCCGAAATTCCGCTTACTCTGCCGCTGCGCTTGAAGAATTTGAGATCGTCGGCAAAGAAATACTGCGAGAATTTGTCCACTTCGACATTTGCCCATTCGACGATTTCTTCGGCAGATTTTCCCGCGAGGAGCATATCGCCGATTTCGCACAGAATGTTGTAGCTGACAATCGTTATGCCCTTCGTGTCAATCTCATAGAACTTGCGTTCGGGAAATTCTTTCAGAAGAGCGTCTACCGCAGGCTTCATCGAATCGAATGTCGCTGTCATTGCCGCCGAAAAATGAACATAGAGAATGTCGTTTCCCGCCTCGAATTCGGGACGGAAATAATCGTCGTATTTCTTTTCGGTAACTCCGCCGGTCGTCGGAATCACGCCTTCGCGAAGCTTTTCGTAAAAAGGCTTCATATCGAATGTTTCGCTGTCCTCATAGGGGTAAAATGTCTTGCCGTCAATCGAGAAAGGCATGCTGATCAGCTTGCAGCCGTATT